>CAVHNT010000026.1:0-31581 GCA_963637565.1 bacterium | reverse complement strand
TAGTTTTTTATAGTAATGATTAAAAAGTCTATTTTGAAATTAGATAGTTATTATAAAAAGTTAAATTTTAGATTTTATAAATATAGTTAAATTTAGATACTTGAATAAATTCATTTATTATAAAAATGAATATTTGTTATATGTAATTGTAATTTGTTTTATGGAATTTTTTGAATTAATTTTATTAAAATCGTACGAATTCTTTAAGTAATTTTTTTGTCAGAACATATGGACATGTTTTATACAAATCTTTTAATGATGATTGATAGTTTTTTCTTTTATCATAATATAATAAATCATACTTTTTATGAGTAAAATTATTTTATTCATTTGTTAACATAAAATCAACATTTTAAAAATATTGCTTTTATGTAAATCTAATTATATCATTTTAGATTAAAAAGTATTTTTAGTTAAATAATGTTCAATATTTCCGTTAAGCAATTCTTTTGATAGTTAAATGCCTTTTACCATTTTATAATTAAAATCGAAATTTGACGATTTTAGAGCGAAATAGAAACTAATTAATATAAACTTATAGACTCTAATTCTCTATTCTCCTCTTGCCTACTACTGGCTTAAAGCAATTTCACTAGTTTTAAAGATTTGATAAGGTTTAAAAAATAAAATCTATTATGGAATAAATATCGAATGCCAAAATATATGGAGATGGATTGAAAACAAATTGTATAAAAAGAACTTTAAATTTATATTTAAATCTAAAGTTCCTCTTATTATCATTTAAATTATAGAGATTGTGGTTCTATAGGTGAGTTATTATTGCTATCAACATTATTTCCTAATTGATATTTTGCATCACCAAATGCAAGTATCATTATAAATATTGTGTTCAACAATATTAATCCTACAGCAAATCCTCCATCCTTTCCAAATGCTTTAGCAAGGTTAATCATTAAATAAATAGTGATACCTAATGAAGCTAAAGGACCAATATATGGTATAAAACCTGCTAAATAAACAAGTACTAACCATGGAGATATTCCTGCTATTTTAAATAGTACTACTGAATTGTAAATTGGTATCAAGCATTTCCAACCTGCTTCTCCAGCTTTAGTGAATATTTTCCAGTTTGCAATGATAGTTAATATACCAATTATACCTGCAATAATAGAAACAACAGCCATCATTCCTGCTAGAGCACCAAAAAGCCCAAACATTGCATCATTAGAGTCATAGTAATATGTGTAATTGCCCATGTTTTTTCCCCCTTTTTTTATTTTGTAAAATAATTTTATAGTATAAATAAATTAATTTCAATAATATTTTAAATTTAACAATTATTTTCTTTTTTTGTAATACTTTCCTTATGCAGTGTGCTATGAGTATGGTATAATATCTTTGTATTTTACTAGGCAATTAAGGAGGTATTTTTATGGATGACAGATTACCTAAACATTTAAGAGACTATTTAAATTTTAGTTCAAACTTAAATAAGTCTGCTAGTACCATTCGCGAATATAGATATGATCTAGTTAATTTCTTGCGTTTTATTAAATGGACTGATTTAAAAAGTCATAACAAGAAACTAAAAATGGAAGATATTGATACCATTTCTGATATTAATTCTGATTTTCTTAACAGAATTGATATTAATGATATATATGAATATATGGGATATTTGAAGGATGTTTGTCAAGATACAGCAGTTACTCGTGCTCGTAAGGTTGCTAGTATAAAAGGTTTCTTTAAGTACTTGCACATTAAAGCTAGAGTTATTGATGATAACCCAGCAAAAGAACTTGAAAGCCCTAAGCTGGGAAAAAGATTGCCTAAATTTTTAACTCTTGAACAAAGCACAACCCTTCTTGATTCTGTTAAAAATGCACCAATTACAGGAAAACAACACGATAATAGGATTAGAGATTATGCTATAATTACGCTATTTTTAAATTGCGGTATGCGTCTTTCAGAATTGGTAAGTATGAATATAAGTCATATCAAATTTGATGAAGCAATGCTTACTGTTATTGGAAAGGGTAATAAAGAAAGAACTATCTATTTAAATAAAGCTGCAATGGATGCAATTAAAGAATATATTGAAGTTCGTCCTGAACCCAGTGCTGAATGTAGTGAAAAGGATAAAGATGCCTTATTCTTGAGTGAAAGAAGAGTTAGAATTAGTAAAAGGACAGTTCAAAATTTAATAAAGAATTACTTGAAAGTATATTGTGGTCTTAGTGATAACTACTCTACTCATAAACTAAGACATACTGCTGCTACATTGATGTATCAATATGGCAATGTTGATATTAGAGCACTGCAAGAAATTCTTGGACATGAAAGTGTTGCTACTACCGAAATATATACTCATGTCGATAATTCACAGATAAGAGAAGCTGTTGAAAGTAATCCATTAGCAAATTATAAGCCAAGACAAAATCATGAAAAGCGAAATTGATTAACTAAAATAGAATGAAACAACCTGTTCCCTTCAATACTATTTCGTGTAAAGGCTCTAAGGTTTTAAAATCTTGGAGCTTTTTTATGCGAGAGATTTTCTTCCTTTCAGTCGAAAACTCTCGAGGTTCGAAAGAATGAAAATCGAAGAATTTCATTTTTCTTGCTTTCACTAGAAATAAAAACATTTTAAGATAGTAACAATAATTGAAAAAACAATCATTTCGCAATAATTCTGAGGTATTTTTATTTCTTCTTTCATAATCATTTTTTTACTTTTGAATTGGAATTTTTAATTCTTGTCCAACGTATATTATAGAGTTTTCTAAATCATTAATCTCTTTTATCTCATATATATTTTTATTAACGTTTCCGCCTATATTGTTTGCAATAGACCAAAGTGTATCTCCTTCAGAAACTACAATGTTATCATATTGTATTGGCGTTGCTGAAAAAACTCTTGTTGTAAGCATACTTGTTATAAAAGATAAAATGCAAACTATTATTATCATTGAAATTATAAATCTTGGTAAATTAACTATTTTCATATGTATTGCCTCCTTAGAACGTTTGTTCTTATTACAATTAATATAATATACGAACAGCTGTTCTTTGTCAATACTTTTTTTACTTTCCTAATTATATAAAAAAGACTCCAAGATTTTTAATTCTCAGAGTCTTTTACTTGTTATTCTCTATTTAACTAATCTTAGAGCTTCTTTTGCTATTATAATCTCTTCGTTTGTTGCTATAACATACATCTTTACTTTTGAATCTTCTGTGCTTATTACACCTTCGTACATTTCATCACCTAAGTGTGAATCATCATATTTTATTCCGAATTCTTCAAGACCATCAATGCATCCTTTAACTATCTCTGGATTGTGTTCTCCTATCCCTCCTTCAAAAGTTATGCAATCAATATGTCCTAAAACAGCCATGTATGCACCAATATATTTTCTTACTCTATAGCAAAGAACATCAAGTGCCATTGCAGCACGAGCGTCGCCTGAATCACGAAGGATTCTTAAATCTCTTATATCACCTGTTTTTCCAGATAATGCAAGAAGACCAGATTTTTTGTTTAATATGTTTAGCATTTCATGTATATCCATTCCTCTTCTGTCCATTATAAACTCTATGATAGCAGGATCTATATCTCCAGATCTTGTTCCCATTACTAGTCCTTCTAATGGAGTGAAGCCCATTGATGTGTCTACGCATTTACCATTTTTAACAGCTGTTATTGAAGAACCATTTCCTAAATGACAAGAAATCATATTAATTTCTTCTGGTTTCTTTCCTAATAGTCTTGCTGCTTCTAATGTTACAAATTCATGTGACATACCATGTGCACCATATCTTCTAACACCGTCTTTTTCATACCATTCGTATGGTAATCCATACATAAATGCTTTTTCTGGCATTGTTTGATGGAATGTTGTATCAAATACTAATACTTGAGGAATTCCTTCCATTGTTTCAAAACAAGCGTTTATACCTTGTAGAGCTGCCGGATTATGAAGTGGAGCGTAAGGAATTGATTTTGTTTTGAATCTTTCCAAAACTTCTGGTGTTACAAGTGTAGATTCCTTAAAGAAAGGTCCTGCATTTACTATTCTATGTCCTATTGCAGAAATCTCTTTTAAAGATTTTACTGCTCCTATTTTCTCATCTGTTAGGTATCTTACTACAGCTCTAAACGCTGCAACGTGATCAGGAAGTGGTAATTCTTCTTTTACTTTGTTTCCTGCACTTTTATATTCTATAAAAGGACTACCAATTTCTCCTTCTGCTGCACCTATTCTGTCGCATTTTCCTTTTGCTAGTACTTTCTCATTTTCCATATCTATTAGTTGAAACTTTAATGATGAACTACCGCAATTTACTACTAATATTTTCATTTTTTCCCCCTCTGAACGAAAGTAAATTCGTTCTATAATAAATTTTATACTTATTCAGCTTGAAGAGCTGTTATAGCCACAACGCCTACTATGTCATCAGCACTGCACCCTCTGCTCAAATCGTTAACTGGCCTTGCTATGCCTTGCGTTATTGGACCGTAAGCTTCTGCTTTTGCAAGTCTTTGGACTAATTTATAGCCAATGTTTCCAGCGTTTAAATCTGGGAATATTAATACATTAGCTTTTCCTGCAATACTGCTATTAGGAGCTTTTTGAGCACCTACTGCTGGAACTATTGATGCATCTAACTGTAATTCACCATCTACATTTAGTTCTGGGGCTTTTTCCTTAACAAGTTTAGTTGCATTAATAACTTTTGAAGTCATATCTGTAAGTGGTGCACTTCCCATTGTAGAATATGAAAGCATGGCAATTCTTGGTTCGAATCCCGTTAATGCTTTCCAACTTTTAGCAGAAGATATTGCTATCTCTGAAAGCTCGTCCTCATTAGGATTTACATTAAGACCACAGTCAGAGAATAAAAACATGCCATTTTCTCCAAGTTCGCAATTAGGAACATTCATTATAAAGAATGAAGAAACTAATTTAACTCCAGGAGCTGTTTTTAATATTTGAAGTGAAGGTCTCAAAGTATCAGCGGTTGAACAAATGCTTCCCGCAACTAGCCCATCGGCATCTCCCATTTTAACCATCATTGTTCCAAAGTATATATTCTCTTTTAATACTTCATTTGCTTTTTCTAAAGTCATTCCCTTAGCTTTTCTAAGTTCATAGAATGCATTTGCATAGTCATTAAATTTTTCAGAATCAACTGGATTTATGATTTCAATATCAGAAACTTGAATGTCTTCAGCATTCTGCTCTATTTTTTTTCTTTCACCAATTAAAACAACTTTTGCAAATCCTTCATCTGTTATTTTCCTTGCAGCCTCAATTACTCTAATGTCATGCCCTTCAGGAAGTACAATAGTTTTGTTTAAAAGTTTTGCTTTTTCTTTAATAGCATCTATAAAGCTCATATTATAATACAACATCTCCTCTTTTGATTTCTTAAAATTCCATTTTGATTATACAACGATTTACTCTGCTTTTCAATACTTTGGATTGCTTTTTAGCTACCAGAATAGACAAAAACATTGATTTAAAGTTATATATGGAGTATTATGTTAAAAAATAGAAAAAGAAGGTGAACAAAAATTATACTAGAATATGAAGTGCTAAAACCAGAAGATGGTTCAAAAATATCTCATATATTGCGTGATAAATTATATATTTCAGCACGACTATTAAACAAATTGAAAATGAATGAAAAAATATTGGTAAATGATATTCCTGTATTTTCAAGTTATATTGTGCATTTTGGAGATAAAATTAAAGTATATATAGATTTTGAAGAGGATGATAATATTTTGCCAGAGGAAATTAAATTAGATATATTGTATGAAGATGATTATATAATTGCTGTTAATAAACCAGCAGGTACTGTTGTCCATCCTTCTTCTTATCATCCTAGTGGAACACTTGCGAATGGAATTAAATTTTATCTGAATAACAAGAAAAAGATTCGTGCTATAAATAGACTGGATCGTGATACTTCAGGTATTGTCTTATTTGCTAAAAATGAATATATTCAAGAACTGATGATACAACAAAAAACGATTCGTAAGGAGTATTTAACAATTATAACGGGGGTTATGAAAAATAAGACTGGAATGATAGACTTGCCAATTGCTAGAAAAGAAGGTTCAATAATGGAAAGAGAAGTTAACTTGAAAGGTCAGAAAGCTATTACTTACTATGATGATATTAGTGAATCATATGATAAATCTCTTTCTTTAGTTCATATAGAATTGGCTACTGGACGCACACATCAAATTCGAGTACATTTTGCTTATTTAGGAAATTATATTTTGGGCGATTCACTTTATGGAACAGAATCAAAAATTATAAATAGACAATCCTTGCATGCTTGGAGGGTATCATTCGTTCATCCAATAACAAAAGAGAATATTACAATAGAAGCTCCCCTTTTTGATGATATGAAAAATGTAATTGAAACATATAATTTATAGAAAAAATATAAATATTCCTAAATCAAAGAATAGTACTGTAAAAGCTTTTCGATGATTTAGGAATTTTATCATATTTAATCTATGCGCACGAAATTCAAGTTACAAGTGCTACAAAACATACAACTATTGCAGTTGCTATTATTAGAAGCAAGTGCGATATAGTTACTACCTACTTGACAAAGTATGCCACTTCTTTTTACAAGAGTATTTCCAACAACAAATTCGCAACAACATTTCCTACCGATATTGTTTGCAAGTGCATCATTTAAACTTCTATCACTTGCACCTAAAGTAGCAGTGTTGTTTCTAGAATTAGAGTTACAGCTACTGCAAGGACAATTATTTGTTCCTAAATTTTCATTGTCATTACAAGTAATACAATTAGATGAATTTGTTCCAAGATTTCCTGTATTATTTCCAAAACCACAGTTGTTAGAATCATTTATGCCAAGTACCCTCATGTTATTGTAAAGATTATTGTTATTTGTACCTAGATTTCCCCAACTATTACAAGCACACATTTATATTTCCCCTCCTTATAATGAATTTAACCATTTAGTATATAATACGGGATATAAATAAAAGTGTGACAAGAAAGATGAAAATCTTTGACTTTTCAGTCTTTCAACTGACAAGGACAAAGTCTCTCGTGCAAAAAAGGATCTGCCATATAAGCAAATCCTTTTCATATATAAGAGCAAGTCTATAAGCCGGGTTCTGTATTAGATAATCATTTATCTAGGACATATATTGCTATATGCCTCAAGCCACGTAATAAAAAGAAAAGACGAGCAATCTATATATTCTTTTTGTGTTGCTCCAGGTGGGGTTTACATAGCAGATATGTCTCCATATCTCTGGTAGGCTCTTACCCTGCCTTTCCATCCTTACCTCTAAAAGAGAGGCGGTTTATTTCTGTTGCACTTTCCTTAGAGTTACCTCCACCAGCCGTTAGCTGGCACCCTGCTCTGTGGAGCCCGGACTTTCCTCTCGTGCGTAATGCACCAGCGATTATCTGACTTACTCCGTAAATTATATTACGTTTTTTTGAATGTTATGTCAAGTACAAATAAATCTATATAACATTATTAATATTTTCTTCTGTTAGATTCTTGTATGAAAGTTCTATTTTTTTAGCTGTTCCTATATATTGATTTATCCATGTATCATAATCTTGTTGATTAATAAGTTTTCTTGAGCTATAAGTTCCGTCTGGTATTATATAATAAACTACACCGTCCCCACTTTTATCTATGTTTGTTGGATAAGGAGTGCCATCAAAATCCTTTTCAGCAAGTTCTTTATCCCACGCATCTACAGAAGCAACTAAATCATAAGAATCTGTTTCTTTATTATATTCGTATAATGTATATGGCCATAGTTTATCTCCTGCAAGACCTTGGTTGTTAGAAGCTGGATTTGTGATTACCCCGTTATCATAAAACTCTGTTGATGGTGAACCTAGATATTTTTGATTATATGTTTTTGTAGTGGTGTCATATCCAATTACTGAACAAATCAATCCTGCCACTGGAGCTGAAGTCCATGAAATTATAAGTTCCTCTTTTCCATCAAAATCAATATCTGTTATTGCAAACATATTGTCTGATAATGATCCAAATACAGAATCACCAGAATTATCTGTCTCATAGAATAATTCTGTTCCATCTGGCAATTTATGATTATTATAAATTTCTTTAAGAGCTTCTTTATATGCTTTTAATGTTTCTGCATCATTTTGGGCGATTTCTGTTTTACCATCATTTTCGCCAGATATCTCTCCAGAAGAAACTATTCCCCCACCATTAACTGGTTCATTATTAGTATTTCTAAAAGATATAACAGCAAATATTATGCACACGCAAAGTAAAATTAATAAAACTGCTACAAGAATAACATTACCTTTCTCGTTTATTTCCTTACTATTCATAATTATCTCTCCCTCTTCAATTCTTAATTTTTATAAGTATTATATAACGATATTTAATAAAATTCAAGCAATTATATTTGTTTGAACAAATAATTTGACGCAAAAACACGTAAGAAAGTTTCAAAAAGTTTTAAAAAATTTTCTAAGAATTAATAATCTCAACTCCAATTCCTTGTTCGCATCAATTAAAGAAAATTATTCATCCAACGTATTGTCGACTTCTATATTAGAAAATCCAAATTTTTCATAAGATTCTATAAGTTTATTTTTCAATTCATCACCACTAACACTAGAAAAGTCAACATCTGTTGCAGATACCCATTCGATATTTGCAAGTTTTAATTCTAGATTGCTAAACAATTTGTTCTCGATTATTTCATAATCTTCTGCTGTTATTTCATTATTATTAGCATCTTTCAAAGTTATGTTTGAATTGCTATCGGTATAAATTGTATTTCTATATGCTATTGCTTTCTCGTAAAGTTTTCCATTTTTCAAAACAATATCTTGTTTATTCTCATAGTATTCGGCAGCACTTGCTTTAATCAAATCGTCAAAAATATAATGATATTCATTTGCTGCTTTATCAATAAATACTTTAACAGTTGGAATCATTATATCGGCTTCTGAAGATCCCTCTTCAACATTTCTTTCTATCTTATTTAATCCATTTAAACTTTCATTAATCTCATAATAATTGCTGTGTGTATAAACTCCTGTTCCTTGACAAAATGATGCTATTATTTCAAGTCTACCGTTTTGATCCAAATCTGTAATTGCATAGCCATAAGGTGCGTAGATATCTTCATCTGTTGAAAGATTCCAAGTATCAATGTTGTTCATAATTACATCTATTTGTTTCTTGACATTAATAGTTTCCGATTGCCCTTCTTCTCCACTATTTTTTGTATCACCACTTACATTGTTGGGTATAACATTAGTTTTATTGTTGATTGATATAAATGCTCCCGCAATAATTACAAAAACAATTAAAATTATAACTACAGCGACTCCAACAGAACCTTTTTGGTTTAAAATATTGCTAAATCTCTTTTTGGCACTTTTTTCATTTTCACTAAATCCAGTAGAAAGTACTGGTGCTTTTAAATGTTTGTTTTTCATATTAACTTCTCTCCTTTTTCGTTTTTCTAACTCATTTATATTATACATCTGTATAATATACGGTCAAGAAAAATGAAAAGAAAGATGAAAAATATAATTATAATATCTCATTTATTAATTCTTCTACAAATGTAATAATATCATTCTCGCCTTTAGATGCATATGAGTATACAAAGTCTTTGTATTCCCAAGTAGCATATTTATAATCTTCGTAAGTATATAAATTTATATCTACGCCACTTATATTCTCGGTTGAATTAAGCGTGCCACCATATATCCCACTTATATTTTCATAGCCTTTTTTAGCGATTCTAAATTCAGAATCATCATTATATATGATTCTTCCAACGTCCGCATAGTGGTCAAATCCTACTACTATGTAATCTTGAATATCTTCTTTCTCAATAACGGGAACGTCAAATCCTAAGTATTTTTTCATTTCTGTAGCAGATTCAACTTCACAGATTGGAGAAGCTATTTGTACACGCTCGTCTTCTATATTAGTATTTATATTTCTATTCATAACAACAACTCCTAATGCAATTGCACAAACAGCACCCGCACATACTGGAATGAAATTAAATATTTTCATTTTGAATTCCTCTTTATATTTTTTCTTTTCGTTCCTCAATTTCTCAGCAGAGTCTAATTGGATAGCATGTTCAACCGCAGTATCATCTAGTTTGTTTAATTCGTCAAATAATTTATATTTTTTCAATTTCATATTCCTCCCTCTTCAAATATTTAATTAAATCTTTTCTTATTCTAAACAGTTTAACTGCAATAATGTTTTCATTCATTTCAAAACGTTTTGAAAGTTCTTTTATGCTTTCAGCTAAAAAGTATCTTCTAATGAATAAAGTTTGATTTTCAATATTTAGACTTTTTACATATTCATTTATGCAATCACTCAAAGCCTTTGATTCTAACTCATTTTCAACCGAATGATTATCTATAATTTCATAATCTAAATCTAGAAGAGGGACATCATAACTGCCATCTCTTTTTTGAGCCTTGTTTCCTCTATATTTATCTATTGAAATCTGCCTTACAATCTTACATATAAATGATTTTAAAAAGTTTGGCTTATATGGTGGTATTGTATTCCAGATTTTCATATATGTATCATTTACACATTCTTGAGCATCTTGTTCATCATTTAAAATTCTATTTGAAATATTGTAAATCATACTACCATATTTATTTGCAACCTCTTCTAGGCTATTATTTTCGTGCACGTATAATAGTTCGACTATTTTTTCGTCTTCCATTCTTATATAACCTCCTATTTACTGAGTACTCATATATATTAACGATAAAACTTATATTTATATTACACAATAATTCAAAAAAATACTACAATATTTTGATTTTCCTGTGAGCCCGCCTGCAAGAAAGCCCATGGCAATAAACCACAGGCTATATAATTATTAGTTATGATACAAAAAGCAATCTTCAAAATGAGAGTTTATAACGCCTATTGCTTGCAGATATGAATAGATTATAGTAGAACCTACAAACTTCATTCCTCTTTTTTGCAAGTCTTTTGATATATTATCTGAAAGTGAAGAGGTTGTTTTATCTGATTCATAAATAGTCTTGTCATTAGTAAATCTTCTTAAATACTCATAAAACGATCCAAACTTTTCTTGTATTTTTTTAAATATTTTAGCGTTATTTATGCTTGCTTTTATTTTTAACTTGTTTCTAATTATTTTTTCATTAGATAATAATTCATTTATTTTTTTATCATCATACTTAATGATTTTGTTTATATCAAAATTGTCATAAGCTATCTTAAACGCTTCCCTTTTATTTAATACACACTCCCATGATAGCCCTGCTTGAAAGGATTCTAAGATAAGCATTTCAAAAAGATACTTATCATCAAAATTAGGTACTCCCCATTCTTCATCATGATATTTAACGTATAATTCATTTTTTAAATTACACCATTTGCACCTTTTCTTTTCCATATATTATTTCCCTCTCTAATGATTAATTTTTTAATGAAGAACTGTTATTTACAACTGAAACACTGTACTCAAATAAGACGTCTTGATTTGAAAAGTTTATATAACTTCCTAATATTCTTGGCGAAATGTATCTTGTGTCAACGACGAATACTTTACTATAGCTATCTACTAGTAATGGTGTTAAACTACTTCCATAAGAATCTCTGAAAATTATTAATTCTTTATCTGTGTCTGCTGATGGATTTGTTATCTCTAATAATGCAGTTGCTCCAGATAGATAAACATCATATTTATCATAAGAAGATACTTTATCCATATTATAGATTTTAGATGTTTGCCCATTTTCGTGATTATATACTTTGCAATTTTCAAGAATATCATTTGTTAATATCTTTAGCTCATCACTTTTTGAATCAATTGGAAATTGACCAGCATAAACACCTTTAAAACTTGTTACGTTTTTTTCCTCATAGTTCCAATTAGTAGTTAATCCCATTTCGTTTTTAATCTTTCGAATTGTATTTTCTAACTTTTCTTGTTTCCAATGCGAATCTGTATAATAATAGTAAGATAAATCCAAAGTATCAAATATGTTTATATATTTTGCCCAAGATAGGTTTTCTTTTAGCATATCTTGCATCTTATCATAATCTAATCTTAGGTTATCTCCACTTTCAAAATAGTTTTTATCTGGAACTACTGTATAGTATACATTGTTTTCCTCTTTCAAATAATTATCCTTAATATAATTTATCTTGCTTACCAAATTCAAAATAGATTTTTCATCTAATGGATATGTTTGTTCAATCAATATGCCATCTTTCTCGTATATATTGTTATAATCAAGCTTTTTAAAAACATTGTGTTCTGTTAATACTTTTATTTTTCTAAATGTTTCTCTTGCAACAAATTGATCTGTAGTATATGTGTTGAATTTACTAAAGAAAGTTCCATTTGTTAAGCTTTTTATAGTAAATTCAGGGAACTGCTCCAGTTTTCTTCTTTCTGATACAGATATTAAAGTATCCTCTTTTGCGACACATATGATTAGCATGCTAATTATAACTAAAATAAATAGCATGGAAACTAGTATATTTTTAACTTTATCATTCAAATCAGTACCTCCTAAAATCTAAAATACAAGAATGGATTATATGAATTATCTACTAGATATGCAGTTACTATAAACATTAAAGCCATTAAGCACACTGGTTCTAATACGTTTATAATTCCATTTGCAATCTTATTTTCTTTTAATTTGTTAATTAAATTACTCATAAGTGGAGTTGCTCCAATTATAGCAATTACTATCGTAATAAGGTAACTCTTTAAGTAATATAATGTATAATTATTTACAAAGCATTCTCCGTTAGCTCCAAATAATCCAGCTATATTAGTAATAGCCTCCCCCATATTGTTAGCGTTAAATATTATGAAACTTATCATGACTATGAATAATACATAAATTCTTTTTACAATATTAGGTGCTTTTTCAAGATGCTTTGCTAAGAAGAATTTTTCTATTATAAGTAGCACGCCAAACATTAAGCCCCATACGACAAAGTTCCAACTTGCACCGTGCCATATACCTGTAAGTGCCCATACTACTAAGATATTTCTAATCTGTTTTTTTACACCTTTTCTATTTCCACCAAGTGGAATATACACATAATCTCTAAACCACGAACTTAAAGATATATGCCATCTTCTCCAGAATTCTGTTATGCTTTTTGAAATGTATGGATAATCAAAGTTTTCCAAGAAATGAAAACCGAATATTCTTCCAAGTCCAATTGCCATATCAGAATATGCAGAAAAATCAAAGTATATTTGCAACATATATCCTATTGCGAATATCCAATAAAGCAATACGCTCTTTTCATCAGTTGCGGTAAATTTTGTACAAAGTTCGCCAAGCATATTTGCTATTAATACCTTCTTTGCAAGACCAATTATGAATCTTCTAACTCCATAAGCAAACTTCTCAAAATTACATTCTCTACTGTTAAGCTCTTGTTCAACAGTTTCATATCTTACTATAGGTCCAGCAATAAGCTGTGGAAATAGCATCACATAAGTTGCAAGTTTTAATAGGTTCTTTTGGACTTTAACCTTTCCATTGTATACGTCAATAACGTAACTAAGTATCTGAAAGGTATAAAAAGATATTCCTATTGGCAAAGCTATTCTAAGAAGAGGGATGCTCGTCTTAAAAATACCGTTGACATTCGAAATCATGAAGTCTGTATATTTAAAAATACAAAGTAAACCAATATGAATTGCTACTGTTATTATGAAGATACTCTTCTTTTTATATTTGTCTATTAAAAGTGCACCTACATATGCCACAAGAATTTCACCTAGCATTAGATATATATATTTAGGTTCTCCATAATAATAAAATACTAATGATGCGATAAATAAGGCCACATTACGTGCTTTTTTTGGTAATATAAAATACAATGCTATAACTATTGGTAAGAAATAATATAAAAAACTAATACTTGTAAATAGCATATTTTTCTCCTCCTAATGTATAAAATAAGCTTCCATATAATTTATATCTGGAAGCTTATTTAAACTTATTTATTGTACAACTGGTTCTCCAGAAATCTCTCCAGAAATTTCAATTGGAGTAATTACTGATGTTTAGATTCCATCAGTAACTGGTTTATCTGATGGTGTATCAACGTCATCAACTACAGGTGTATCTATTATCATTTCTGGTGGAAGTTCTACATCTTCATTATAAGTATTTGTTTTTTCTAATTCTTTACCAATGCTATTTCCAACATATTCTTTGAAAGCATTATATACTGTCTTAGCATCATCTTCTGTACCCATTACTACAACTATAATGTCGCCATAATTTGTGATGTATAATTTTTCAGCAGAAACACAAATCCACATATCCATGTTTAGATTATCATACATTTCTTGCTTCATAGATTCTATATCTGCTCCTGCTTTTGCTTTTACAACAGCAAACTCATAAGGATTAACATTTATAAATGGTGCTGATAAAACAAAAGCTTCAACATTTTCATTTGATTTTAATCCTGTGAATCTGTTGAATGTAAAATCATCAGAAACGTCCATTATTTGCGTATCAAATCCGCCACTAGATTCAGGCATACTTTTTTCATATATAGCCTCAATCATTGCTTTCATATCTTCTGCTGTTTCAATTTTAGGTCCATTTGCTGAAGGATTATTGCCTTTTGAATTTGTGCATACTATAATTCCTGCTATTACAGCAACAACTAAAACAACCCCCAAAGCCATCCAAATTACGTTCTTTTTCATTAAAATTCATCCTTTCATTTTGTTTTTATGTATAACATGATGATAGACGTGAAAAATAATAAAAAGTTTCACTTTTGTAATAAAATTTTCTCCTCTATCTATTTTATAGACTACCATATATTTTATAGACTTTCAATAGTAAGAAAATAGAAAATATCCTATTTTTATATAATTAAAAATATTTTTAATGGCGCACTATGTGCTATGTTACCGAATGTAAATTCATTACATAATTTTTAGATTTGAAATTTTCCCATTTTTGTGGTAATATAAACATGTCAAAAGACAGAAAATGTTAAATTTTTCTGCCTTTTTATGTTCAAATTTATTCAACTTAATAATTACTATCTTTTATTTTATATTCTCACAGTTTCTTTTTTTTCTGATTTTTTGTACTCTTCTAAAGCTTTTGCAACCTGATCAGGACAAGATGTTCCTTTGTTTCTGCATGGGATTCCTTTCAATAATTCGATTATTTCGTCTATAGTTCTATTTTCTATTAGCTTTGATACTCCAACTGTATTGCCAGGGCACCCTCCAACAATACTTAATTTTTTAACTACATTTCCTTCTATCTCAAAAATCATTTCACTTGAACATACACCACTTGGTTTGTATCTATACTCCATCACTATTTTCCTCCTTATATATCATCCTTTGCTTCTTCTAGTAAAGGTTTTTCTACAATTATTTCATGTTTCTTGGCAAAATTAAATACCTTACTTTCTTTTTCTTTTAACACTGAAAAATATGCTTTTACAAATATAGAAATCATTTCTTCCATTATCTTTTTATCCTCTTTTGATATTTCTTTATATTTTTTTAAGATCTTAATTATGTTAGACATAAGTGCTGTTGTCATATCGCCAAAACTATTTGCATCCGTGGAATAAAATAGCTCGAAAACAGAGTCTATAAATATTTTTCTTTGCATATTTGTAGTGTTAGTAAGCCAACTGTCTAGAGTCTCTTTTATATCTTCACTTATCTGAGTATTTTTTTCAAGTTTTATTAGGTCGGTCTGTAATACTTGCCATGAGAAAATATCATGCTGATATATTCCTTTTTCCAAACTAAGTACAACTGTTGTTTTTTCTTTATGATCTAAGATTCTACCAATTACCGAATCTTGTGGAAGATATGTTTCCAACTTATCTAAAATTGCTTTATTTCCATATTTTTCGATTATGCTTTTATTGAATCCTGGCCCATCATAATTGTATACTTTTATTATTTGATTTTGCAACTTTTCATTTGCAGATATAGCAGAAAATATAGCAACATTTCCACCTTTAGAATGTCCTCCAATTCTAATCTTGGCTTTATTATATTTTTCCGCAATCATAAACAAATATTCTTTGCCAGCGATTTGACATGGAACATTTTCAAGAAAAGACATATTGAAATCTTCTTTCCAACCTATTAAACTTGCATCTGTTCCAATGAAAGAGACGTATAACTCATTATCGTTAATGTGAACTGTAACGGCACTAAATTGCTTTTCGGTATCCTTATCATCAACCTCTACAAAATCAGTAACAAGCATGTCCTTAAACCTTTCACTTTCGCCTAAGTATGTAATCATTTCCTTATCGCCATTATATCTAAAATCATCATTAACTATATCTTTCATTTTTTCAGAAATACTTTTGATAGTTTCAACAGGTTCCAGTTTAATCATATCAAATCTTAAATATGAGAACCTTGCTAAAATCATACTATCAATCTCATTAAATTTAAACTTGCTATTTATTGGTATATCGCCTCTCCATAACAAATAATCATTTATATTTGCCATACATTAACATCCTTTCAAAACAAGTAATAATTAAAGTTTTAAATATTATATAACACAAAAGCAAGCAATTTTCAAGAATTGCTTGCCTCTAAAAATGAAAAATCTAAAAGGTTTATTAAATTGAATATTTTCTAATTTTACTAATTTATAGCCACACCATTTACGTATAGCTTGTATCCATTAAAATCTATATTGCTATAATCTTCAACTTCATTAGTTAAAGAAGTTATATAAGAATCTCCTGTTAATTTGATTCTTGAAGAGGTATCTAATGTTAAATTGATTTCTTTTGCACTGTTGTCACCGTTAATCGTGCCTTCGTATATTGAACTTGAGCTTAAGTTTATGTCTAATGTTGATATCGAATCAACTACTATATTGCCATTTGTTTTTTGATTAGTTAAAAATACTGTAACATCACCGCCGTTAGCACCTGAATTTCCCCACGAATCTTTTTGAACTCTTAAAAAGTTTCCGTTAGTGTCATTATTTTTAAAAGTGTTGTTCTCTAAAGTTATTACTGCAGACGTATTTGTAATATAAAATGTATCGCCATTATTTGTTGTTATATTAGAATTTTTTGCTGTAAATTTTGAAGTTCCTGTTGCTGCATCTTCTGACATAGATTGATAAAGAAATATATTTTTGTAAGTTGTAGACTTACCATTTAGCTTTGTGTTGCTGTCGACCAATTCGCAGTTATCTATGCTAACACTATTCTTTCCCTCTATAACAATTCCTTCTGAAGCTGTACTTGTTAAAGTTGCATTGCTTACTGAAATGTCGGCTGTTGAATAAATTGTTGGAGAACCTTGTCCAGTTGTCTTATATGTTCCTCCATCAACATTTACTGTCCCGCCACCTCTATCAGTTCTTATTGCAGCACTGGATGTACCAGCAGTAGTTACTGTTAAGTTTGTAGCATTCATTACTCCGCCACCAGTTGTCATTATTCCGCCTGAATTGTCTTTTGAAGTTGTGATTGTTGAATTGCTAATTGTAACTGTAGTGCCATCACTTGAAGAGTTATTAGTAGTTGCTGAACCACCATAACTAAATACACCATTTGCACCTGTTGCATCAGTAGTTATATTCGAATTACTAATTGTAACTTTTGAGCCACCTTTTGCAAGTATTGCTGAATTATTTCCATAAAAACTAGATGTATCCCCACCTTCAGAATCTCCTGTTTTGTTTACTGTTGAGTTGCCAATAGTTACTGTTGAAGAGTTATCAACTAAAATCGCATTTTCGTCTTTAGCTTCTGATGAAAAGTTTCCATCATTTAAAGTTGAGTCTTCAGTTATATTGTTAGTTGACGAATACGTTACATTTGCAGATGCCATTGGACCGCCGCCACCATTTCCATCTGGTTTGTCTGGTGGTGTTCCATTTCCATCTTGCATATTAGGAGGATCTCTTCTATCTCCGCTTGGCATTCCCATGTTAATATCATTTTTAGATTTATAACATATACCAAATATAGCCGTTGCGACAAGTATTCCTATTATAATTCCTATAAATGTAAATAAAGTTTTATTGTTCATAAATATAAATCTCCTTTCATCAAAACTTTTCTTTAGTATAACCACGTTTTGTGAAAAAAAGATGTCTTTAATGAAACATAAATGTAAAAAAAGAATAAAAAAAGAGATGCTATTTAAGCGTTATACTTTAATAACACTGCATTAAACAACATCTCTTTTGTACTTTTAATTTTCTTTCAAATAATAATGTTTTATTGGTTTTAAATTATCATCTAACTCATAACAAATTGGGTTACCAGTTTGAAGTTCTAATTTAATAATATCTTCATCACTAATGTTATCTAAATATTTTATTAGTCCTCTTAAACTATTTCCATGAGCTGCTATTATTATTTTCTTTCCGGCTTCAAGTTCAGGCTTAATATCTGAATCCCAGTACTCTAATACTCTTTTAATTGTATCAACAAGATTTTCTGTTTTTGGCAATTCATCTTTTGATAAATCTTTGTATTTAGGATTATTTCCAGGATATCTTGGATCATCCTCGCTAAGTTCAGGAGGTCTAACATCCGTGCTTCTTCTCCACAATAAAACTTGTTCTGCACCATATTTTTCTTTTGTCTCTTCTTTATTCAAGCCTTGTAAAGCACCATAATGTCTTTCATTAAGCTTCCAACTTCTTCTTACTTCTATATCTTCTTCTCCCATTTCCTTTAAAATATAGTCCAAAGTATTCTCTGCCCTTTTTAATACAGAAGTAAAACCTAAGTCAAAATGAAATCCTTTTTCTTTTAAAATTCTACCAGCTTCTTTTGCTTCACTTACACCCTTTTCAGATAAATCCACATCTGTCCAACCAGTAAATTTATTTTCTAAATTCCAAACACTTTGACCATGTCTAATTAATACTAATTTAATCATGTTCGTACCTCCATAGTAATCTTATAAATATTAAGTAATAGAAGCGTTATATATTTCAACAATTGTATCATTCAATTTTTCATCAAATTCTTCTTCTGTTTGAAGTGCATTCAAATCTTGAAGTAATGCTCTTGAGAAACTTGCAATCATTCTATGATTTCTTGCAAGCAAACGAACAGCAGTATTAATATCATATCCTCCCGATAAAGCAACAATTCGAACAACACATTCATAATCATACAAGTCTAAATAGTGATCATCAACAGATGGAATCGTGAATTTAAACATTATCTTATCTTCAACATTCCAATTTTCTAAATGTTTCTTTATTTCTAACTTTAAGATTTCTTCGCACTTTTCTTTTTCTGGTGCATTTATATCAACTTCAGGTTCAATAATAGGAACTAGTCCCGCATCACAAATAATCTTTGCAAAATTAAATTGTTGATCTACTATAGCTTTAATTCCCTCTTCATTTGGCTCATATATAACTGACCTCATTTTTGTTCCAAATACATGCTTTTCATTTGCTTCTGCAAGTTCATTTGCAAGTTCAGAAATTGGTTTCATAAGTTTTACACCGTTTGCTTGTCCTTGTAATCCTTTATCTACTTTTAAGAATGAAACAATTCTTTTTTCATTCCACAAATAGTCTGCAGTGTATTCTCCATTTACTTTTGAAAGCATTGTTTTCTCAAATAATATTGTACCAATTATATGCTCATTTGTGAAAGCCTTGCTAGTAAATACTCTCTTTCTCATTTCATGAATTAAATTAAACATTTCTTCTTCTGAATTATATTCAGTCTCTGGAATTCCATAGCATCTTAAAGTTTTACTACTACTACCGCCACTTTGATCCAAAGCTGCAATAAAACCTCTTCTATCTTTTATAATTTCATACATTTCTTTATTCATAATCTTATCACCTCTTTTAAAATTATAGTTTTATGGAAACACTATTAAACCTAAGTATTTACGACTTCAATAGTATTATAATAATATAAAAATAATAAGTCAATATAACATTAAAGTCCACTACAATCTGGTGGACTTAACCTTTATATATTTTTATACACTTTGAAAAAATTTAGTCATAAGAATTAGAATTCTTATATTCTTTTAATGCTTATCTCTATATTTATTATATTAGTTAAAAGTGACAATATAGCGACAAAGTTCTAACAACTACATACTTACTGTAACCCCTTTTTTCTTTATATGTTCATATAACTGTTGTACCTTCATTATGATTTAATTTTTTAATAAACTTTCTACAGCTATTTTTGAAACTGCATCTAATCCTATCGTCGGTTCATCTAAAAATAATATTTTAGGTCTATGTAGTAATGAGGCTACAATTTCACATCTCATTCTTTGACCCAAACTTAATTGTCTTGTTGGGACATGAATGATTTGACTTAAATCCAAGGCCTTAATAAGCTTTTGCCTTGTTTCTTCGAATTCTTTTGTTGGAATTTTATAGATATCTTTTAAAAGATAAAATTTTTCCGCCTTTTAAATAATAATTTTATTTGAAAATCTCTTTATTTTAATATTCTTCAAAAATTATGGAGTAATTCTATTTGGACCTCTAAACAAGAACTCTACTTCTTTAATTGTATAGTCGGTTAAAATCATAGTTAATCTATCTACACCAAGACCAAATCCACCATGTGGAGGGCAACCATATTTAAAGAATTCAAGATAGAACTTAACATCATTGTCTAATCCCTTTTCTTGTGCTTGTGCTTTTAAAACATCATATCTATGTTCTCTTTGTGCACCAGTTGTAATTTCTACTCCATTCCAAATCAAATCGTATCCTTGAGGAATACCGTCTTTTCTCATATGATAGAATGCTCTCTTATCTTTTGGATAATCTGTTACAAATAAAAATTCATGTCCATATTTATCCATTGCATACTTCTTACAAAGTCTTTCAGCCTCTGTTGTTAAGTCATTCATTTCTTCAGCAGGTACTTCAAAACCATACATAGCTTTTAAGTCCTCATACAAATCAGCAAGTTTTATTCTTGGGAATGGAAGAGTTGGAACAACTATTTCTTTTCCAAAAATCTCTTTTGATTTCTCACCATATTTTTCTTTTAGATTCTTTAAGGCGTAAGTAAGCATTTCTTCTTCAAACTTCATAATATCCTCATAAGAATCTATATAACTAATTTCCAAGTCGAAACCAGTAAATTCGGTTGCATGCTTATTTGTATTTGATTTTTCCGCTCTAAAAACTGGACCTGTTTCAAATATTCTTTCAAATCCACTAGCCATAGCCATTTGTTTGTAGAATTGAGGGCTTTGAGCAAGATAAGCTTTTCCATCAAAATAATCTAATTCAAATACATCAGAACCACTTTCACTAGCTGTACCAATCAATTTTGGAGTATGAATCTCAATGAAATTTCTTTCCAAACAAAATTCTCTAAAAGATTTAACAAGTTCTGTTTGCATTTCAAACATTAATTGATTTTTTTCAGTTCTTAAATCAATCCATCTATAATCTAATCTTGTATCTATGTTAGCATCTGGTCCTAAAGGTAAAGCTTCTGCTCTAGAATCAACCTTAAGCTTTTCTGGTAGCATTTCTACTCCACCCATTTTTACAAATTCATTTGCAATAACAGAACCTTCAACAGTTATAACGCTGTGTGGAAGTACTCCTGCAATTTCCTCTGCTATTTCAGGATACTTTTCTTTTTCAATTGTTACTTGTAGCTTTCCAGTAATATCTCTTATTACTATAAAAGCCATAGTCTTCTTATCCCTAATGTTTTCAATAAAGCCTCTAACCTTATTATTTTCTCCGACTTTAATATCTTTAATATAAGTCCTTTCCATTTAAAACACCCCTTTAAAATTTTATATTTTCTTTGGGACGATTATTCAAAATGCATAAAAAATTCCCAAGGATAACTGAAAAATTATCCTTGGGACGAATATACTCAAATAACCGTGGTGCCACCCAAATTGGTACTTTAAAAGACTTAACGTGCCTAATTCGGATGTGCTTTTATTCACACATCAGCTCCAAAGTGTCTTCATGTTTCTTTATTAAATCTTTACACCAAACAGATTCTCTCTTTAAATAAAGTTTCAACACTACTCTTCTTCTTCCTCGCCATTACAAATAGCATTCTACAACAATTCATGTTATTTGTCAAATATTAATATTGTATACCCCATACGACCATTGTCTTTGCTGGTTTTCCGCAACATACGCAAGTATCAGATATATGTTCTTGTTCTTCATCAAAAGGAATACATCTAGATTTTGTTCCTCTGATTTCTTTAATCTTTAATTCACAAGCTTCATCTCCACACCACATAGCCTTCACAAAGCCTGGTTGAGTTGTCATGATTTTTTCCATCTCTTCCATATTTTTTGCTGTGAATGTAAGCTCATCTCTTCTCTTTGTTGCTGTTTCAAGCAAGTTGTTTTGAATGTTTTCCATTAAATCTTCAACATATTCTCTTATATTCTCGTCTAATGAAACTGTCATTTTTTCTCTAGTATCACGTCTTGCTATAACAACTTGATTTTGTTCCAAGTCCTTAGGACCAACCTCAATTCTTACTGGAATACCATTTGTTTCATGTTCTGCAAATTTGAATCCAGGTGACTTTTCGCTTCTATCAACAAAAGCACTAATACCAGCATCTTGCAAATCCAATAATATTTCATCTGCCTTACGCATAACATTTTCATCATTTCCTATAGGAACAATTACAACTTGTCTTGGAGCAATCTTAGGTGGAAGCACAAGACCATTATCATCACTATGAACCATAATTAACGCACCAATCATTCTTGTTGAAGAACCCCAAGATGTTTGATAAACATTTTCAAGTTCATTGTTTCTATTACTAAAAGTAATTCCAAATGGTTTGCTAAATTTTTGTCCAAAATAGTGGCTTGTTCCACTTTGAAGAGATACACCATTATACATCAAAGCTTCAATTGTATATGTGTATTCAGCTCCAGCAAACTTTTCTTTTTCTGTCTTTTTACCAACTATAGCTGGTATTGCTAAATAATCATTAAAAAATTTCTTATAAACCATCAACATTCTTAACGTTTCTTCTTCAGCTTCTTTAGCTGTTTCGTGAATTGTGTGTCCTTCTTGCCATAAAAATTCTCTAGATCTTAAGAAAGGTCTTGTTTCCTTTTCCCATCTAACAACATTAACCCATTGGTTATATAGCTTTGGTAAATCTCTATATGATTTAACCGTATTGGCATAATATGCACTAAATAATGTTTCAGAAGTGGGTCTTACACATAATCTCTCTTCTAATTCGTTTTTTCCACCCATTGTAACCCAAGCAACTTCTGGTGCAAATCCTTCAACATGTTCAGCCTCTTTATTTAGCAAAGATTCCGATATAAATACTGGCATATTTACATTTTGATGTCCCGTTTCTTTAAACATACCATCCATAATTTTTTGAATATTTTCCCAGATTGCATATCCATTCGGCTCAAGTATCACACATCCTTTAATTCCTGAATATGTAGCAAGTCTTGCAGCTTTAACTACATCATCATACCATCTTGCAAAATCTTCATTTCGTGGTGTGATTGCCTTATTTTTCATATTATTCCCTCCCAAAACAATTTTTGCTATTTTTCTCACATAGCACGGTTTACATTATACTACAAAACAAGACGCGTATCAATAGTAAGTTGTTCTAATCTAACTATGTAAAATAATAATCTTTCCAATATTTACTTGTATCTTTCTTTGACTTTTGTATGTATAATTTTAATTAAGAGGTGATCGGTTTGAAAAATGTAATGGTTACTTTACTTGCAAAAAAACCTTGTGAGCTTTCAAATTTTTTAAATAACTATTTTAACGCTCAAATAATAAATGATGAGTGTTCATTTAAGTGGTCTTGTTTCTTTGAAAGACCTATTGATACAGTAAACTTGTTATCTACTTTAGCTGATAACAATGAAAAGTTTAATATAGATGCAATTGTATCAATAGATAAAGATTCTACTATACATATAACAGATGAAAACATTGACGAACTAATTAAGGTATTCTTATGGATATGATAACAAGAAAAACGTATAAAAAAAGCAGAAATTATAGATTTTCTGCTTTCTTTCCTCTATTCATCAAATTAGCTGTAGCTTCCTTTGGAGTTTTACCGTTATGAATTATATGATACATTTCATCTATTATTGGGGTGCTAACGCTATGTTTACGAGCCAAACTATATGCTCCATCAACAGCATATATCCCCTCAACAACCATTCCTACCTCTTTTACAGCATCTTCTACTTTCATTCCTTGTCCTATCAATATTCCACATCTTCTGTTCCTACTATGCATGCTAGAACAAGTCACAAACAAGTCGCCCACTCCTGTAAGACCATAAAAAGTTTGTCTTTTTGCACCAGTCTCCACTCCTAATCTTGCAATTTCCGCTATTCCACGAGTAATCAATGCAGCAACTGTATTGTCACCATAACCTAATCCAGTTGCTATACCACAAGCAAGTGCAATAATATTTTTCAAAGAGCCACCCATTTCAACACCTTTCAAATCATCATTTGTATACACTCTAAATTTTTCATTCATAAATACATCTTGCAACATCGAGGCGATTTCTTCGTTTTCACCAGCAATTACAACAGCTGTTGGAATAAACTGTGATACTTCTTCAGCATGACTAGGGCCAGATAATGCCGCAACCTTGTTGTTAGGTAAGATTTCTTTTATTACTTCTGTGTATAATTTTTCTGTTTCTTTTTCCATTCCTTTCGAACACAATACAAACACTTGCTCATTTGCAACAAAAGGCTTCATTTTATTTATTGTTTCCCTTATTGCACTTGATGGGGTAACTATTAATACTATCTTAGTATCTTGCAATGTACTTTCAAAGTCAGTATAGCATTTTATATTATTTGGTATTTTTATTCCGGGTAAAAATTTACATTCATGTTCAATATTAATCATATCTGCTTCTTTTGGATTATATGACCACAATCTAACCTCATGTCCATTTTTATTAAGCAATAGAGCAAGAGCAACACCCCAACTTCCACTACCTATTACTGCAATCTTTTCACTCATATTCAACTTTCTCCTTTTATAATGATAATTTTTCGTACTATATAAAAAGGGGCATATCGCCCCATTCTAAATATATTCACTATTTTTGTTCAGATGAGTTATCTGTGTCTTTTGTTATGTTTAATTTTTCAGCTGCTTTTTCTTTTTTAGTTTTCCACAATTTATTTTCAGTACCATTAAGTAATCTTTCAATATTAGATTTATGTCTGTATATTGCAAGTGTACATACCAAAATTGCAAAACATAAATATGGAATACCGCTATATATTGGAAGTGCAGAGCCTATTGTAAGTACTAAAACTGGATAAAGAATTGCAGCGATTATTGAGCCTAATGAAACCATTCTTGATAATAATATTAATACTATACCAAAAATTAAGCAAGTAACACCAATTGGCCATTCGATCATAAGGATTACTCCTAAAGATGTTGCAATTCCTTTACCACCTTTAAATCCATAATATATAGGATAATTGTGACCAAGTATAGCTGCAAATGCAGAAATCATTATTGCCAATTCTCTTGCTAGTTCTTGACTTGCCTCTGGAATGTTGCCCAAACTAATTAACCATTTTCCTAAAAGTATTGCAATAACAGCTTTTAGCATATCAAATAGCAATACTAAAATGGCAGGCCCTTTTCCTAGGACTCTAAAAGTGTTTGTCGTTCCAGCATTGCCACTTCCTTGCTCTCTTATATCGCCATTTCCCATCAATTTGCTTAAAATTATAGATAAATTAATACTTCCTATTAAATATCCAACCATAGCTATAACGATTAGTTGCCAAACCATACTTATTACCTCCCACATTTTAATTATTTTTCTTTTAGTTTTTCTCTTACTATTATTCTTACTGGAGTTCCTATCAATCCGCCAAAATTTTTCCTAATTTGATTCTCTATATATCTTTGATAAGAAAAATGGAATAATTGTGCATTATTACAAAATACCACATAAGTTGGAGGTCTTGTTGAAACCTGAGTTGCATAATATATCTTTAGTCTTCTTCCTTTATCACTTGGTGGTTGCACAAGAGTAATAGCTTCCTCTATAACATTATTAAGCATACCTGTTGTCGCTCTAAAAGAATTCTGTTTATTTACGTCATTAATCATTGGAAATAGTTTGTCCACTCTTTGACCGGTAAGTGCTGATACAAATATTATAGGTGCATATGATAAATAAGCAAGTTTTGTATACACATCTTTCTTAAAATTCTCAAGTGTACCGGTCTCTTTTTCGACTAAATCCCATTTATTTATTAGAATTATAACACCTTTACCAGATTCATGAGCTTCTCCAGCTATTTTTGCATCTTGATCAGTAACGCCCTCTGTTGCATCTATAACTAATACACAAACATGAGCATTCTCAATTGCCATTTTAGCTCGTAAAATACTATACTTTTCAATTGACTCCTCAATTTTGCTTTTTCTTCTTATTCCGGCTGTATCAATAAATACATATTTACCGTATTCATTTTCAAATTTTGTATCAATTGCATCTCTTGTTGTTCCAGCAATATTAGATACAATTAATCTATTTTCACCAAGTATTCTGTTAATCAAAGAAGATTTTCCAGCGTTAGGCTTACCTATTATTGCAACATGTATATATTCGCAATCATCATTTACGTCTGTTTCTGGCGGAAATTTATCATATATTGCATCAAGCACTTCACCTGTTCCTAATTGATTAAGTGATGATACTGGAAACGGGTCACCTAACCCTAAGTTATAAAACTCATATATATCATCTGGAGTTTCCCCAATTTTATCCGCTTTGTTACAAACTAACACAATTGGTTTCTTTGTTTTCCTAAGCATTGTAGCGACTTCATAATCTGCTGCTGTGACGCCTTGCTTAATATCAGTTAAAAATATTATAACATCAGCTGTTTCCATTGCTATCTCAGCTTGTTTTCTCATTTGAACTAATATTTCATCATTAGAGCTTGGTTCAATACCACCTGTATCTATAAGAGTGAATTTTCTACCTCTCCATTCCGAATCAGCATAAACACGGTCTCTAGTTACACCAGGCGTATCTTCAACTATTGATTTTTTTTCGCCTATTATATAATTAAAAAAGGTAGATTTTCCAACATTTGGTCTGCCTATCAAAGCTACTATTGGTTTTGCCATTCTTTTTCACCTCACGAGTTATATTTTACCCAAATATCTAAAAAAAGTCAAGAAAGTAGAGAATCTCACAGAGAAATTCATGTTTTTATGCAACAAAAAAGAAAAGCACTAGCTTATTTTTTAGCTAGTGCTTTTTCTTTGCGATATGATTAAGCAGGCAAATACCGACGATAATCAATATCGCCAAAGTTGGTCTTGTGGCAACGAAAACAATTGCTGCAATAGCAAATTGAATCACATACCGCATGAATGGTAATAGCAAAACTGCCATTATTACCATTGATACCTTCCAAAGCATGATGGTACCACCTCCACAAATTTTGTGATAATCTTATTATACCACTAATCGCCACTATTTTCAATATATGCAGACTTGCTCCACACCATTTGTTCATTGTTACCGGATTTTATCCAAATTTCATTAAATGTATTATATCCTTTAGTGTAATAAAATGTTATAGGTAATTTTATGGCTTTAGGATTCAACTTAGAATATTTTTCAACATTTATATATAATCTACCATTTTTTTCATCTTCTTCGCATGAATAATCCCAAGAATAACCAGATGTACCTGAATCAGTAATCATGGCATTTATTTCATTTTCACTAACAATAAGATTTTCTAAAACAACATTGCTTACATCTAAATTAGCCTTATATAAAAACGCATACATTCCAAAAGCCACAATAACTAACACAATACCACCTAATATTGCAAATAATTTTGTTTTTTTCATATTATCCCTCCAAATTTTTATTTACTATAACAATTATATCATACATTTAATCATAGAATACAGATAATTATGTTTTAGCAATCTCTTAGTGTAACACCGCACTCTGTTGTTACCTTGTCTATTATTTTATTAAATATTGCAAGTACTTCCTCGTCACTCAATGTCTTTTCTTTGTCATTGAATGTTAATGTATAAGCTATTGATTTTTTATTTCCTCCTAAATTTATTCCTGTATAAACATCAAATACTTTAACATCAATCAATCTCTTTCCGCCAACTTTTCTAATAACTTTTTCAATCTGTTCTGATGTAATCTCTTTATCCATTACAAAAGCTACATCTTTTACAACATTAGGAAATTTAGATATTTCTTTATATTTCATTCCTTCATGTTTAGCATTTGAAAGCATTTCCAAATTCAATTCCATTACAAAAATATCATCTTTTGAAATTGTTGGATGTATTTTGCCTACTACACCGGCTTTTACGTCATCTACGATTATATTTGCAGATTGTCCCGGATGCAATTCTGCTGGCAAATCTTCATTTACAACAAGATTATATCTACCAGCGAAACCAAGATAATCTAAAAGTTCTTCCATAACGCCTTTAATTACATAAAAGTCTACAACTTTCTTTTCAAGACCTACCGTATACACTCCTGTCATTAAAGCAGCAAGTGAAAGATGTTCGCCATATTTTTCGTCTTTATTAAAGAAACTCTTTCCAATTTCAAATATAGAAATATCTTTTTCACTACGAGCTCTATTGTAGTCATAAATCATCTTTAATGATGGAACCAAACTATAACGAAGTGCATTTCTTTCTTCTGTCATTGGATCTAAGATTTTTACAACATTAAATTCATCTGTAGAATATTTTTTTACTTCTGAATCTGGAATTAATGCATAGCTCAAAGTTTCGTTTAATCCTAATTCAACCATCTTATTTCTTGCAGCACGTTTAAATTTATCATAATGACCTGGGATAACTGGTAACACCATCTTTTTGCCTTGTATGTTATCCATTCCGTAAAAACGTCCTATATCATGAATTAGGTCCTCTTTAATTTGAATATCCCATCTTCTTGAAGGTATATTTACTATTAACTTGTTTCCATCAACTTTTGCTTCTAAACGAAGTCTTCTCAATATATCCAAAATAGCTTCATTTGGAATCTCTATACCTAAAACATTTCTTATTTTTTCAAATGTTACTTCTATAATTCTATCATCACTATTAGTTTTGTTGTATTCACACATTCCACCAACTATTGTAGCGTCAGCATATTTTTGAAGTAAATAACAACTCCTCTTTATAGCTAGCAATGTTCTCTTAGGATCCAATCCTTTTTCAAATCTGTTACTTGCTTCACTTCTTATAATCTTTTTAGATGTAAGTCTTACTTTAACATTATCAAAAATAGCAGATTCTATAACAATATTTTTTGTGTCTTTTTCAACTTCAGTAGATAATCCTCCCATAACACCAGCAAGTCCAATTGCCTTTTCGCTATCAGCAATCACTATATCATCTTTGCTCAATACTCTTTCTTGCTCATCAAGTGTTGTAAGCTTTTCACCTTCGTTTGCCATCCTAACGGTTAGGGTACTACCTAATCTATCAGCATCATAAAAATGTAAAGGTTGACCAACCTCAAGCATTACATAGTTACTTATATCAACAACGTTATTAATTGGTCTAATACCAGAAGCTATAAGTCGATTTTTCATCCATGTTGGGCTTTCTTTAATAACTACATTTTCAACTTTTTTAGCATAAAATAAAGAACAATTATCAGTTTCAACATTCAAATTAAATTTGTCTGCAAAATTATCAGATGTTTCAGTATAGTCTAAATCCATATCTTTAATTGGTAAATCATATAATGCAGATATTTCATAAGCCATGCCAATAATACTTAGCAAATCACCTCTGTTAGCAGTCAATTCAAAGTCGATAACATCATCATCTAATCCTAAATACTTAATAGGATCTTCGCCAACCACAGCATCATCTCCAAGTTCTGCAATTCCTTCTATATCCTCTGGTTTCAAAAATTTATGTTCTAATCCTAATTCTTGAACAGAGCAAAGCATACCACAAGATTCTTCTCCTCTGATTTTTCCTTTTTTAATTGTAAGCCCTGGAAGTTTTGCACCAACAACAGCAACTATTACTTTTATACCTTCGCGTGCATTTGGAGCACCACAAACTATATTTAATACTTCACTTCCAATATCCACCTTGCACAAATGTAAGTGATCGGAATCAGGATGCATCTTACATTCAAGTATTTTTCCTATCTTTAAGCCTTCAACTTCAAGTAATGGTTTTGCACTATCATATTCATTTCCAACGTTTGTCATATCTTCACCAAGAGTATGTACATCTACAGGGACATCTATATAATCTTTTAAAAAATTAATACTTAATTTCATATTCTTCATCCTTTCTATCAAATTGTCTCAAAAATCTAATATCATTAGTATACAAGTATCTGATATCAGGGATTGCATACTTAAACATTGCAAGCCTGTCTAGGCCTGTACCAAATGCGAAACCAGTATACTTATCTGGATCGTATCCACCCATTCTAAGTACATTTGGATGTACCATACCTGCACCAAGAAGTTCTATCCAGCCCGTCTTTTTGCATAAAGGACATCCTTTTCCACCACACTTAAAGCATGTTACATCAACTTCGCAAGATGGAGATGTAAATGGGAAATAACTAGGTCTAAAACGTACTTTTGTGTCTTCGCCTAATAACTTCTTTGCAAATATTTCAAGAGTTCCTTTCAAATCTGCAAGCGAAATATTTTCATCAATTACTAACCCCTCAACTTGACCAAATTGATGTGAATGAGTTGCATCATCATCTCTTCTATATGTTTTTCCTGGGCATATAACACGAATAGGTTTCTTTTCTGTGTTTGCTTGCATAATTCTAGATTGAGAAGATGATGTTTGTGTTCTAAGTAAGTATTCTTCATCTATATAGAATGTATCTTGAGCATCTCTTGCAGGGTGACCAACTGTGTAATTTAATAATCTAAAGCAATGTTCATCATCTTCAAGTTCCGGTCCATCAATAACATCATATCCCATAGAAACAAACAAATCTTCAACTTCCTCAATTATTCTGTTAAAAGGATGTTTTGAACCTCTTTGAAGTTTGACAGAAGGAAGCGAAATGTCTATAGTTTCCTCTTTCAATTTCTTGTTAATCATTTTTTCTTCAATGCGATTTTTAATTTTTTCAAAGCCGTTATTAAAAGCCTCTCTTAAAACATTTACACGCATACCATACTCTTTCTTTTCCTCTACTGGGATATCCTTAATCTTGGCACTAAGCTCTGTGATAATTCCTTTCTTTCCTTGATATTGTGCTTTCAAATCATTCAATTCTTGCATTGTGCTGATTTGTTCAAATTTTTCTGTTAGTTCGTCTACTAACTGTTGAATTTTTTCTTGCATTTTTTATCCTCCTTTACTTTTATATGCTTTTTATACAACATTTAATAACGTTACATTATCTGCTACTGTTTTATCGTGTTATTTGTTAATTTGCTATTGGTACAAGAAAGATGAAAATCTTTGATTTTCATTCTTTCGTCCCTCGAGAGTTTTCGA
>CAVHNT010000025.1:0-5695 GCA_963637565.1 bacterium | reverse complement strand
GTTAATGGATAGCTTATTTTTGTTGCATGCCCATCTTTTATGATAATCTTGTGGTTATCAAGTTTATTTAAAACATAAAACTCATTTTTTGCTTTTATTCTTCTGAATCCTTCTCTAAACGGAATTTGGTCCAATAAGTACTTTTCAAAATCAGTAAAAAACTTTCCATTAGTAATACTTTCAAAAGAAATATTAGGAAACTTGGTCAATTCCCTTCGCTCACTAATTGATATTTCAGTATCTGGTTTTACAATTGTAATAACGCCCAGTAAGAAAATTATTAAAATAAATGTAAATATGAAAACACAAGATTTATTTTTCATAATTATTACTCCTCAAAAAAAGATATATTCCAATCATTATCTCTTGTTACTTTTGTAGATTCTTTTCCAATTACATCTTCAAAACTCTTAAGTACAACATCTTTTTCTGCTTCATCTGAATCAATTAAGACAATATATCTATCATAATATGCACCCATTATTACATCTGGTTTCAAACATCCAAAACGATATGGTGATGTATTTTTTACTATCTTTTCAGCAGTTTCTGCAACATCAACATTCTCTTTTACTTTTACAAAAACTATTGAATGTGGACTCCATGTATCATCTGGTTTTGATTCCATAGCACTGTCAATTAAATCATTGAATTCTTCCTCAGTTAGCCCCAATATATCTTCCAAGTTATCTAAATTAATTTCATTTTTTTGACCTGCTAACTTTGACATTCCATACTCTGTATCTGGATCAATTTCAATTGCTTTTTCTACAACTTTATCTAAAAGTTGCTTTGCTGTGTAATCTAATTTTACGACCTCATTCTTATTGTCTTTACTTGTATCATCTGTTGATTGTTTTCCATTTGAACAACCAACCAAACACAATAACACTACTGCTAAAATTAAAATAAAATTAATACTTCTTTTCATAAAAACTCCTCCTATTTTCTATTATGACATCTTTATTTTTGTCACTCTATTATAATAACGACAAAAATATTTACTTCATTACAAAAAATATTAAAATTTCAAAAAAGATTAAAATCTTTGATTTTCATTCTTTCGTCCCTCGAGAGTTTTCGACCAAAAGGAAGAAAATCTCTCGCATAAAAAACACACCCCAAACATCATTTTTTCTAATGTTTGGGGTGTATTTCATTCAAATTAATTTTTCAGTCATTTATTAATTTATATTTTAAATTTGTAAGTTAATTCACCAAATCTGTCTGTTGGAAGGAATCCAGCTTTTGCTCTTATTACATCTGGAATTCTATTTACTACAGTTGCACATGTAAGTTCAACTGTTTTTGGTAATGTTATTCTTAATGTTGTATCTGGCTCTCCATATACAGTCCATTGGTTTGTATCAACGTCGTCTTTTGAGTAAACTTTACCTATACATTCAGATTCAATTGTTATTCCTTCTTCTGTTTCTGTTGTAACAACAGCACTCATACCAGTTGCCATTCCTGCTTTTACAGTCATACCTAATGTACTAGATTCAATGTCTTCATCATTAAATTGAGGAACACATTTTTGAGTTTGCGATTTTACTTTTAGTCCTAACTTTGAGCAAAGCCATCCATTTGTATTCCACATATATGATGGTGCATATTCGCCTTTTTCAATAACTTCTCTTCTTGCCTCTTCACTTATTTCATCAGCAGAAGCAACTTCTTTTTCAAATTCTTCTTTTGTAAGACCTGCTCCATGTGCTTTAGCAAGAGCTATACCATATTCTTCAACATTGTAGCTTGAGCTTCCCTTAATTTTAGTTATTTTTTGGGTAGCTCCTGCAAGTGAACTTATTAGTTGTCCCCAGAAAATATCTTGGTAACCTGTTCCTGTTATTGTACAGTTATTCTCTTTTGCTAACTTGTCTATTCTTGATGTCAATTCTGGATTTGAATTCCATGAATAGAAAGCTTCTTCACATGTTGTAATTGCATTTACACCACATTTTGCACATGTTAATAGTACTTCACCAACATCAGCAAGTAAACTCATTGTTTCAACTATACAAACATCTGGTTTTAATTCGCGCAATGTTTTTTCTAAATTTGCAGCATCTGTTACTTTTACACCTTTTGGTTCAGAGCCTACAATCTCTCCTATGTCTTTTCCTATAACTTTAGGATTTATATCTGCAGCCCCTACAACTTCCCCACCTTTTTCATATACATATCTCATTGTATATTTGGCCATTTTACCTGTTCCTACTTGAAAAACTCTTGTCATAATTAATTCCTCCTCATTCGTATATTATTCCTTCAGCAAGAATATTTTACCTCTAACTTCAAAATAATTCTACTATATTTTTAATTTTTTATTTAATTCAAGCAAAAAAGCTAGTATTGGGGTTATAAAGCACACTTAAGCTTCTTTACAAGTTTTGTACATTATTATTTTCAAGCTTTGTTATAGTATTAAAACTTTTTCTGTGCTATATTTGTCTAAGATAACGAAAGGAGAAATATATGCAGACAAAAAGAGAAAAATTAGAAACTTATATTACAGAAAATATAAATAAAATATATAGACTTGCTTTTTCTTATGTAAAAAATGAACATGATGCAGAAGACATAATAAACGAAAGTGTAAGACGAGCTTTAGATGGTATAGAGCAATTAAGAAATGATGAATTCTTGGGAACATGGTTTTTTAGAATTGTTATAAACACCTCTAATACATATTTGAAATCAAGATCAAAATTAATTTATTTAGATGAAATAGTTGAAGATTCATTAACAGCTGAAGATAAATATGAAGATACCGACTTGTATAATGCTGTTATGAAATTGGATAGTAAATATAGAATAGTAATAATACTTAAATTTTATGAAGATATGACACTAGAACGTATTTCAGAAACATTAGATGAAAATATAAGTACAGTAAAAACCAGATTATATAAAGCTTTAAAGAAATTAAGATTAGAAATTGATAAGGAGGATATGCTAGATGAAAAAACAAATTTTTAAAGAAGCAAAAGAAAAATATGAAAACATAATGGCACCAAATAGCTTAAAGAAAAGTGTAAAAAGGATATTTGAAGGCAAAAAAGATTATACTTGGAAATGTGCAATTGGAACTGTTGCAAGCATTGCTATTTGTTTTGTAATTGTTCTAAATGTTAATCCGGTGTTTGCAAAAGAGATTTCAAGCAATAACTTTCTTAAGGGACTGGTAAAAGTTTTGACGATTAATAAATATGAAGTTAAAGAAAATAATTTCATGGCAAATGTAACAACGCCAAAAATAACTGGAATGAAAGATCCAAAAGTAGAGGAAAGAATCAATAAAGAAATTCAAGAAATGTCAAACAAAATTATTGAAGATTTTAATGCTGATATAAATGAACTCAAAGAAAACTATCCTGATGCACACATAGGCGTCGACTCTGGATATATTGTAAAAACAGACAATGAAAAATACTTATCGGTTGATATATATGTTGTAAATATCGCAGGTTCTTCTTCAACAGTGCATAAATTTTATAACGTAAACAAAATAACTGGTGAAGAAATAACACTAAAAGATTTCTTTAAGTCTGAAAATTATATAGATGAAATAGCAAAGATTGTCTATGATAAAACTCAAGAAGAAAATAAGATTGAAGGTCATGAAATTTTCTTTGCATCTTATGATGAAATCCATGAATTACTTTCAAGCAAAGAGGAATTTTATATAAATGAAAATGGAAATCCTGTTGTAGTTTTTAATAAATATGAAATTAGCATTGGTGCGATGGGTTGTCCTGAATTTGAAATTAACTTATAAAATTTAATGTTAAAAAGGTTCACATTTGATTGCAATGCGAACCTTTTTATGTGAGAAATTTCTCTTTCATTCAATCGAAAGGTTTAAATGATTAAAAGCATGTGAAAATCAAAGCTTTTCAGTTTTTTTGATTAAATCTTTTCTGTGCTACCCTTATTAATCCAACAAATAATGGTGCAGGATTATTAGGTCTAGATTTAAATTCTGGATGAAATTGAGAAGCAACAAAATAAGGGTGATCTTGTATTTCAACAATCTCAACTAAACTACCATCAGGTGATGTTCCAGAACAAACAAGTCCAGCTTTTTCAAGTCTTTCTTTATATTCATTATTATATTCGTATCTGTGTCTATGTCTCTCTGAAATTGTTTCTTTTCCATATAATTCATATGCAATTGTGTCTTCTTTCAATTTGCATTCATATGCACCAAGTCGCATTGTTCCGCCTTTTTTATAAATGCTTTTTTGTTCTTCCATTATATGAATTACTGGATTTGACGTTTTTTCATCAAATTCTATCGAGTTTGCATCCATTAATTTTAAAACATTTCTAGCAAATTCGACCACTGCCATTTGCATTCCCAAACAAATCCCTAGAAATGGTATTTTATTCTCTCTGGCATATTTTATTGTCTCTATTTTTCCTTCTGTTCCACGACAACCAAATCCACCAGGCACTATTATAGCATCTACATCTTTTAACTTTTCATTAACATTTTTAGAGGTTATTTGTTCTGAATCTATCAATTCTATATTAACTCCTACTCCATTTTTATATCCTGCATGTTTTACACTTTCAATCACAGATATATATGAATCTTCTAATTGAACATATTTACCAACTATTGCAACATTAACTTTCTTTTCTGATACATTTTTTATATCTTCCAACATTTTTATCCATTTATCATTGTCTGGTATATAATTATCTAATCTCAAATGATTACACACCGCCCTAGCTAAGCCAGCTTTTTCTAGCATTATTGGTACTTCATATAAATTACTTGCTGTTAAATTTTCTATTACACTTGTTTTTCTAACATTGCAAAATAATGCAAGCTTCTCCCTCATACTATCAGATATTTTTGTGTCTGTTCTACAAACAATTATATCCGGCTTTATTCCCAAACTTTGCAGTTCTTTCACAGAATGTTGAGTTGGCTTAGTCTTTACCTCATTTGAACCAGTTATGTATGGAAGCAAGGTAACGTGTATATAAACAACATCTGTTTGATCTTGCTCTAATCCAATCTGTCTAATTGCCTCAATCATAGATATCCCTTCAATATCTCCAACAGTTCCTCCAACTTCAGTTATAACTATATCCGTATCTGTTTTTTCAAAGCTATATATTCTATCCTTAATTTCATTTGTTATATGTGGGATTACTTGAACAGTTTTTCCAAGATAATCCCCTCTACGCTCTTTCTCAATAATAGTATTGTATACTTTTCCCATTGTAACACTCGAGTTTTTAGTTAAATTCTCATTTATAAATCTCTCATAATGTCCCAAATCTAAATCTGTTTCAGCTCCATCATCAGTAACAAACACTTCGCCATGTTCGTACGGACTCATTGTTCCTGGATCCACATTTATGTAAGGGTCAAATTTTTGGATTGTTACTTTATATCCTCTATTCTTTAGTAATCTTCCTAATGATGCTGCCGTTATTCCTTTTCCTATTCCTGATACTACTCCACCTGTAACAAAAATGTACTTGATTTTTTTCATTTTTACCTCCCCACCTTGCTATTTTTCTATTACATAAGAAAAATGAAAATGTCCAATTCTCATTCGTTCGTCCCTCGAGAGTTTTCGACCTGAAAGGAAGAAAATCTCTCACATAAATTAAAGTTTTTTTATATAATAGGAAAGAAAATTAATACATAAAAAGTTGCAAATTTGTTACT
>CAVHNT010000024.1:0-8276 GCA_963637565.1 bacterium | reverse complement strand
AGAGATAAAAGAGAAAGTAAAAGTAGGAGACTATGTGAATTATTCATTATCTGAAAAAGTAACAATAGAAACAGATCCAAGTAAGACAGGATATGCTACAAAAGAAACATTAACAACAGATACAACGGCAAAATGGAGAATATTAAGCATAGATAATGATACTGGAAAAGTATTAATAACAACACAAGGACCAGTGAATAGCGTGACTTTGAGAGGAGCAACGGGATATTTATTTGGAGCAGATGAACTACATAGACTATGCGAAAAGCTATATTCAAATACAGACAAAGGACTAGTTGCAAAAAGTATGACAATAGAAGATTTAAACAAAGCTTGTGATTACACACCACCGACAGAAGACGAACAATTAAGGTATGCATGGTATACAGGAGATACGGATGCTAAATTAGAAAATGTGGAGGCAACAAATGGAAAAGTGTATACGCCCCAAAAACATACAGCATGGATGGGTATAGTACCAAGATTTTACACATGGGATGATATAAATGGCGTAACACATACAGCAACAAATGAGAATGATTATATAGAGTTAAAGAGTGCAAATGAACCAATATTAGCATCGCAAACGTGTTATAGTTATAACTTTGGAGCAGAAAATACAACAATAAGTAGCATACTAGGAACGAACAAGGGCTGGCTGGCTTCGTCTTCCGTTATATTATATCCTTATCTTGAGAGTGCTTACTTCATGATGCGTTATGCTTATTCTGAAGAGGCTAATTACTTCTTCTTGTGTGGGACTGACTGTTCTAGAAGCACAGCGGCGTGTGGTCTTCGCCCTGTAGTACAATTTAGTGCAAAATTATTAGACACATCCGACACGACTAAAACTGGCTCAGAATCAGCCCCATGGGAGATCAAATAAGGTTTAATTTAAGCTTTATTGATATAAAAAAACAGGCGTTAAGAATTTATAAAAATAGAAATAATATGAGTACAAATTTTTTAAATAAGCAGAGAGTTTGTACTCTTTTATATTGTCATGGAACACGCTGTGTTCCGCTACGTCTTTTGTGGTATTATTTATAGTGAGTTATTATTAGTAATATTTTTCAATTTATTGTAGTGCATTTTAAAGTTGTATATGATACAATTTATTTGTTGTATATTAGAGAAAGTTTGTTTTCTTTAACTTGGAGGAGTTTTATGAAAAAAAATAGAATTATAAAAAAAGTGTGTTGGTGCTTTTTTATTGTATTTATATCTGCTTTGATTATTGCCATAACTATAAATATTACTAAATCTAAAAATAATAATGAGCATTTGGATGATAAATCTAATAATAGCGGGGAGATAGCTAATAACTCGGGAAAATATGATGTTAGCATTTCTGAAGATGAAATAGATTTTACAGATGAGAATGGTAATATGATTTCGTATATTTTTACTGATGATCATTTATCTGGTGTTTTGGAAGTATTGATTGCAAATAATGAGGATGAAGCGAGTGAAATTAAAAAGTTTTATGAAGCAAAGATACAAGATGGTGAAGTTGAAAGAGTAGTTCAACAGGGAAATATAATTTCTGTTAAATATGATATCAATTATTTTGGAGCATATAGTTCTTATACTAAAGATGAAATTCAGACAATGCTTCTTAAAGAAAGTAATTTTGAGCAAGGGAATTAAATAAAAGGGGAGATTTTGTATGAATAATTTTATGGAGAAGCTTGATAAGAAGTATGTTAAATTACTAGGTATTTTGTTAATATTTTTGTTTATTGTATTACTTGTTTTGAATGCATTATACCGTATTAGAAATAATGCTATTAGAAATGATATGATAAATTCTGCAATTGATGGTACTAATTGGCCTATTGAAGAGGTGCCAGTACTATTAAAAGATGGTGTTAGCGTATCTGGAGATTTGAAAAATATATTTAATGTACATTGTGAAAATGAAGTTACTTATGACGAATTGAGAAATTATTTAATTGAGTTATACAATTCTGGCTTTAAACCTGTTACAGAGTTTGGTTGCCAAAATCCAAATACTCTGAAAACTTCTATTGATAATGTTAATTTAAAAGAGCTTTTGTGGATTGCAGAAAAAGGTAATTATACAGTTAATATACTATGGGCACAAAAAGGTGCAACTAATGAATTAGGGAACGTTTATGATTACAATTTTGAAATGACGTTATTTGTTAATTCAAGTGATTATGAATATATTCCAAATGATGATACATCTTCTGGTGATGTTAGTATGCCAGAAGCTAGCAACTTTAATGAGATAATAAGTGGGGAAGTTGAGTAATAGATAATAGAGGTGAATTTTTGTGGTACAAGTAAAAGATAGAATTAGAAGAAATAATGTTATAATTGTTGGGTGTAGTAGGTTTGGTGTAAAGCTTGCCGGTTCTTTGTCTAGTATGGGATATAATCTTACCATAATTGATAAAGATGAGAGTGCATTTTTGAAATTACCAGACAATTATAGTGGATATGAACTTTGTGCTGATGGTACAGATGCTAATGTGCTTAAAGAGTGTGGAATTGAGAATACTAAGATGTTTATTGCTGTTACAGAAAGTGAAAATACAAACATATTGGCAGCAAGAATAGCTAGAGATATTTTTAAAGTTCCAGAGGTTTATATAAGACTTACAGATACGGAGAAGGAAGCTTTAATTGATGATGAGAATATAAAGGCAATCTATCCTTTTAAACTTTCTGTTGAAGAATTTAAAAAAATTAGTTCTGTTCAAATAGATGAAGAAAAATGAGGTGATAGAATATGAAGATAGTTGTTGCTGGTGGTAGGGAAGAAGCAGATTTCTTAATTGGTTCATTGCTTTCTAAAAAGAATAAAGTTAAGGTAATCAATGAGGATAAAAATTATTCCAAATATCTTGCAGAAAAGCATAATATATCTGTGCTTAATGGTGATTCAAGTAAGGAATATATATTAGAAGATTCCGATATCTTTAATTATGATGTTTTAATTGCATTAACAAATAATGATGCTGACAATTTTGTAACTTGTCAAATTGCAAAGAAGAAATTTAATATTAAGAAGGTTGTATGTACAGTAACTAATCCTATAAATGTTGAAGTTTTTGAAAAACTTGGAATAAATACAGTAATCAGTTCAACATATTCTGTTGCTAAGCTTTTGGAACAAGCAACAACTCTTGAGAATTTAGTTAATACACTTTCTAATGAGGATAAAGCTTTCTCAATGAGTGAAATTACAATAAGTGAAAATGCTAAATATGTTGGAAAAAGATTGTATGAAATAAAGTTACCTTCACAGGCCAGAATAGCTTGCGTTATACATGATGAAAAGATGGTTATTCCAACTGGACAAACTATGATAAATGTTGGTGATAGAGTTTTGCTTTTATCTGCAAAGGATTGTCATGATGAGGCTATAAAGATTATATCGGGGGTAGCTGAAAATGAATAATTACAAAAAAGAAATAACTTCTTCTTATAGAGTTATCTTTGGGTATGTGGGCTTTTGTATATTTCTTGTTGGGTGTGCAATTTTAACCTCGCTATTAACACTTATTTTTCATCATGAAGAGGCTATATATGCAAAGTATTTTTTGTATCCTGGAATTATTTCTATTATTATTGGATTAGGTTTATTTTTACCAATTTATAAAAGGAAGAAAGTTGAACTATATAGCAATCATGAAACGATTATTGTTCTTTTATCTTGGCTGTTTGCAGTTCTTATATGTGCCATGCCGTACTTTATGACTGGTGAATATACATTTACTCAAAGTATGTATGAGTCCACAAGTGGTCTAACTACTACGGGGCTTACTGTTATGGAGGTTGAAAAATTACCGAAGATATTTTTAATGTATAGGAGTATTACTTTATACATTGGTGGTATAGGGATTATTTTGATAATGACTTCGCTTTTTGCAAGTGTTTTTGGTATGAGACTGTATAATGCAGAGGGACATCAAAATAAACTAATTGCAAATGTAATTGGTTCTTCAAGAATGATTGTTATTATATATACAGGATATATAATAGTTGGTGCACTTTTGTTTATTATTTTTGGAATGGAACCGTTTGATGCTATAAATCATTCAATCTCAGCTGTTGCAAACGGTGGCTTTTCTACTAAATCGGAAAGTATAGGATATTATAATTCTCTTCCAATAGAGATAATAACTATGACTTTAGCAATTTTGGGAGGCACAAATTTTCTACTTAATTTAATGCTTATAAAGGGGAATGTAAAAGCTTTCTTTAGGCATTGTGAAACAAAGCTTATGGTTATTCTTTGGATTATTTTTGCTCCAATACTTGCTTGTATTTTAATGGGTACTGTGTGTTTGACTTTTGGAGAAAGTTTTAGAGTAGCGTTATTTCAGATAATTTCTGTAATGACTACCTCTGGATTTTCAACGGTTAATACTTTGGCTACTTGGCCAGCCGCTGGAATTGTTGTTTTGTTATTGTTTATGCTTATTGGTCTTGGTGCTGGTTCAACTGCTGGTGGTATTAAACTTTATAGAATGGCAATAGTTTTTAAATCTATATATTATGACATAAAGGCTAAACTAATGCCTAAAAGAGCTGTTAGTTCTAAAAAGATTAATTTCTATGGCAAAGATGTAGAACTTACTAGCGAAAGGGTTTTTGAAGCACATAATTTTATAATGATGTATTTTATTGTACTCTTTATAGGAACTTTGATTGTTTCTGCTTGTGGAAACAGTGTTGGTGATTCTTTCTTTGAAGTTACTTCTGCTTTGAGCTGTGTAGGTGTTTCAATTGGTGTAAGTGGAAGAGAAGCTTGCAATCTTGTTAATTGGGTTGAAATAGTTTCTATGTTTGTAGGACGTTTGGATATTTATCCTGTTATATTGACCGGCTTAGTTGTAGGAGAGGATTTTAAAAAGTTGGTAAAAAAATCTAGTGAAAGGAAAAAATTAAATGTTTAAAATTGGATGTCATTTGTCTGCTTCTAAAGGATATGCTAATATGGCTAAAGAGATATTAAGTATTGGAGGAAATACTTTTCAATATTTTACAAGAAATCCAAGAGGTGGTACAGCAAAAGAACTTAATCCTAAAGATGTAGAGGAATATAAAAATATTGCTAAGGAAAATGAAATTGAAGTTATTCTTGCACACGCACCATACACAATAAATGTGTGTTCTGCTGATGAAAAAATTAGAAGATTTGGAATTGATACTATGAAAGACGATTTGGCAAGACTTGAAAGTATTGGAAATAGTATGTATAATTTTCATCCTGGAAGTCACGTTGGTCAAGGTGTTGATGTTGGTATAAAATTCATAATAGATGCTTTAAATGAGATTTTGAAAAAAGAACAATGTACAACAGTACTTCTTGAAACTATGGCAGGTAAAGGAAGTGAGGTTGGAAAGAGCTTTGAAGAAGTTAGAGCTATAATAGATGATGTTGAATTAAAAGAAAAATTAGGTGTTTGTTTAGATACATGCCATGTTTATGATGCTGGGTATGATATAGTAAATAATTTGGATGAAGTTTTAGACGACTTTGATAAAGTTATTGGAATAGAAAGATTGAAAGCTATCCATATAAACGATAGCAAAAATCCATTTGAAAGTCACAAGGATAGACACGAAAAGATAGGTGAGGGTTCAATTGGTACGCAAACTTTTGAAAGGATTATAAATAATCCGAGATTAAAAGATTTACCTTTTTATTTGGAAACACCAAATGAATTGAATGGATATGAAAAGGAAATAGCATTATTGAAATCGTTAAGAAAATAAGTAAAAAGCATGGTGTATGTAGCTTTATTTACATTGCCATGCTTTTTATTTGTTATTCGATGTTTTCTTTTCTTGTAATATATACTGAGATAGTTCCAGCTTCATCTGTGTAAGTCCTTATGATTAATTCATAATTTGAATTGTTTTTAAAACGAAAGTCTTTGCCACTAGAGTACGAAATTGTTGCGTCCATTCCATCTGGCACGTAAGTTACCGGTAGTGCGTGGGTATGTCGTTCCACAGTTTTTAGTTCCAACAGATTTGAGGCAATCAAAAATGTGTTGTACAGTGTGGTGGAAACTTGGCAGACGCCACCACCATAACCTGTAACTACTTGTGCTTCACCATTTTTAACAATGTATTCCGGCGCCTCCTTGTATCCATTTTTTTTGGTGATTGGAGCGATGATGTTGAGTATGGAGAATGTTTCTCCTGGCATGATACTTGTGCCGTTTAACATGTTTGCCGCTTTATTTATATTGTACACTCTTCCTTCTTGACTCTTCTTTACGGAGAAGCTTGTTGTATAAACGGCAAGCGGTATTTCGTCTTGAGGACATTCTTCATACAATGTGAGGTAATCACAGTGCGAGTACCCGAAAATCCCGTTATATTCTACGAACCACCAAGGTGCTGTTGAGGTGTCATGCACGATTACAAGCGTACCAGCCTTCATCATTTTCATTGATTTTGATTTCTTTGTTGGATTTTCACGTAGATTGAGAGAAGCATTTACGATAGCGTACTTATACAGTGCACTATCTTCTTCGAAGGAAACGGGCGTGTCACTTTCATGGCACATTATCGACTCGATGTAGCCTGTATATTTCCAGTTAGACACTTTGTTCCATTCGTCTTCACTTTCAATTAGTTTAAACGTTTCACCATCTTCAAGAGTTGCTAAGATGATTGAGTCTACAGAGGGCTCAGAGTACAAATGCTGTTGTCCAATGATTTTAATCACTTTACCGTTTGAGAGTGTGCTAGCGTTAGCAAACGGTAGTTGTGTTAAACTGACTAGAATTAAGACGACGATGATTAACGACTGTCTGAACTTCCGCTTCATTTTGGATACTCATCCTTTCTTTTTTATAGGATTATGTTTACAACAAGATCATTATACATTCGCGGAGCATATAAGTCAAGATTTGCTTTACACTATTCTAAGCATATTATATAATATGTTTCGAGGTGAATTGTGTGGTTAAACTGGAGAATAGATGGGACAACATATTAAAGGATGAATTTGAAAAAGATTATTACAAGAAAATTCGTGAATTTTTGAAGTATGAATATTCGCATTATAGAGTATATCCGGATATGAATGATATATTTAATAGTCTAAAATATGCGGATTATGATAATATAAAAGTAGTAATAATAGGGCAGGACCCATATCATGAAGAGGGGCAGGCTCATGGCCTTTCTTTTTCAGTAAAACCAGGAATCGAAATTCCACCATCTCTTGTTAATATTTATAAAGAGCTTCATGATGATTTGGGATGCTATATACCTAATAATGGCTATTTGGTAAAATGGGCTAAACAAGGCGTTTTGCTTTTAAACAATGTACTTACCGTGAGAGCACATCTTGCTAATTCGCATAAAAATTGTGGCTGGGAAACCTTTACGGATGAGATAATAAAACAACTTAATGAAAGAGAGAAACCGGTTGTATTTTTGATGTGGGGTTCATGTGCTAAACAAAAAGAAACTTTGATAACAAATCCGAATCATTATATATTAAAAACTGTACATCCAAGTCCACTTTCGGCTTATAGGGGATTTTTTGGATGCAAGCATTTTTCAGAAGCTAATAAGATTCTTATTGAGAATGGTGAAGAACCAATAGATTGGCAGATTGAAAATATATAGAATATAATTATAAGGGAGGTGAGGTTCATGGGAATTGATTCAATAATTTCATTTGTGTTAGCTGTTTTTTTAGTGGTATTTTTACTTAAAGTTGTTTTTAAAGTATCAGTAAATGTAATAGGATTTTTAATAAATTCTTTAATTGGTGCAATCATTATTTGGGTATTAAATCTACTAGGTCTTGGAATTCCAATAACATGGATTACGTCTGCAATAGTTGGATTATTAGGTGTGCCTGGAGTATTAATTGTTTTAGTATTGAAATTTTTATTAAAAATAATATAAGGCATATATAGAAAAAAACATAATATGTAGTTGACTATATTACATAATGGGTGGTATAATTATTAGTGTTTTCGAGAGAAGACATTTTAATACTAGGACAAAGTAAAGTATTGAAAATCTTATAGAGATGATTTGTCGGAGGCTGAAAGCAAATCTAGGATATATACTTGAAAAACTACCCTATTAAAAAGTATTCGTTGATTACGTTATAATCTAAATTAAGTTAAATTTAGGATGGAACCGTGCATATTGAAGCACTCCTAATCTGTGAAAAGAATTAGGAGTGCTTTTTTGTGTGATAGGAAAGTAACAGATTTGCAACCTTTTATGTATTGATTTTCTTTCCTATTACACAAAAAAAC
>CAVHNT010000023.1:0-20690 GCA_963637565.1 bacterium | reverse complement strand
TTTCCTTTTATTTTTGATGTTTTAGATTTGATTTTTAGAGGAAATGGAGAGGCTAGAAAATATAAAAATTATCTACCAATGCTTACAGGAATAAAAGGGAGTTTTTATAGATGCTTAATAAATCTTGTTTTACTTGCATATAAGTCTGTTGTATACCTAAAGGCTATCTTTGTAACTTTGTATAGAATGTTTGTTTCTAAAAAACATTTGCTTGAATGGGTTACCGCGGCTGATGCTGAAAAAATGTTAGGAAGAGATTTAAAGTGTTATTTGCGTGAAATGATAATTAGTCCAATAATTGGGTTAATGCTAGTGCTTTCAACATTGTGTTACAACAATCTTTCTATTGTTAAAGTGACATTTTTGTTTATACTTTGGTTTATTGCACCAGTTATATCTTATTTGATTAGTAAAAATGTTGAACATGATGATATTAAATTGAATGAAACTGAGAAAAAAGATTTAGTTGATATTGCTGCAAGAACATGGAGTTATTTCTCTACATTTATGAATAAAGAGAATAACTACTTGCCTCCCGATAATTATCAAGAAAACAGGAAAATAATTTTAACTAATCATACATCAACCACAAATATAGGTCTTGGATTGCTTGCAATAATATCTGCTAGAGATTTGGGATTTATATCAAATGAAAAAATGTATGAGATGCTAGAAAAATCTATATTAGTTATAAGAGGTCTTAAGTGCTGGAATGGTCATTTGTATAATTGGTATAATATAAAAACATTAGAGCCACTTAGACCAGCTTTTATTTCAACGGTTGATAGTGGAAACTTTGTTGGCTATTTGTTTGTTGTAAGGGATGTTCTTGAAAAAGAAAACAAAAAAGAATTGAGAGATGCTGTAAACGAAATAATTATGAATACAGATTTTTCAAAATTGTATGATTATGATAAGAATTTATTTTCTATTGGGTATGATTTGAGTGAAAATAAATTAGTTGACTCTTATTATGATTTACTTGCGTCAGAAGCTAGGCAAGCGAGTTTTGTTGCAATAGCAAAAAGAGATATATCATACAAACATTGGTTTAATCTTGGAAGGTCTTTTACAGTTGTTGATGGATATAAAGGACTTGTTTCATGGGCTGGTACAATGTTTGAATATTTTATGCCGAATGTCATTATGCCATCTTATGAGTATTCACTTCTTGAAGAAACATATAGATTTTGCATTTATAGCCAAAAAGAATATGCAAGAAAACTTGGAATACCTTGGGGAATTTCTGAATCTGCTTTCAATTTACAAGATTTAAATTACAATTATCAATACAAAGCATTTGGAATACCTTGGCTTGGACTTAAAAGAGGACTTAAGGAAGAGGTTGTTGTTGCACCTTATGCTAGTTTGATTACTCTTGATAAAAATCATAAAAGTGTGTTGGAAAATGTGAGATTGTTAAAATCAATTGGAGCATATGATAGATTTGGATTTTATGAATCCATAGACTATACTCCATCAAGACTTTCAAATGGTAAAAAATTCGAGGTTGTTAAAACATATATGGCACACCATCAAGGGTTAATATTACTTTCTATTAATAATTTCTTGAATGATAATATCTTACAGAAACGATTTAGTGATAATCCCGAAATTAAAGCCGCTGATATCTTACTTCAAGAAAAAATACCGCAAACGATTGTGTACACAAAGGAAAAAAAGGAAAAAATAGAAGAGTTAAAATATAAAGATTATGAGGATTATACACAGCAAGTTATAAACAAGCCTTCGGGAAATGTTAATATTATTAACAATGACAAATACACTATGTTAATAGATGATGTAGGAGAAGGTTATAGCAAATTTGAAAATATATATGTGACGAAATATAACGAAAGTTGTAAACAGGGAAACATTATATATATCAAAGATGTTGATAGTGATTGGCTTTGGTCAAACACGTTGCATCCTACTTGCAAAGAACCAGATGAATATTTGATATCATTTTCACCTGCAGAAAGTAAATTTTATAGACGAGATGGTTTTATAGAAACGTTGACGAGGATTTCTGTATCTCCAGAAGAAAATGTTGAACTTAGACAACTTGAGATTAAAAATAATAGTGATCACAAAATTAATTTGGATATTATGAGTTATATTGAGCCTGTGCTTGCTGAAAAAAATAGTGACATTGTTCATCCAGCTTATAATAATTTGTTTTTGTGTGTAAGTGATATTGGTGGAAAAATTCTTATTGAGAAGAAATTCTCTAACGGTGAAAAGATTTATTTTACAAATTTTGCAGTGTGTAATGAGTATAATGCTAAGTTTGAGGTTGAACTTAATAAATCAAAAATATTTGGAAGATTGAATTCAAATGATAATCCAGATATATTGATTGAAAATAAAATGTTTTCAAATAATATATCTTCTGTGGTGAATGTTGCAGTGGCTTTAAAATCTAGTCTTACTGTTCAAGAAAATTCTAGTATTGTGATAAATTATTATATTGGAATATCAAAAAATAAAAATGATATTGAAGATTTTATTTCTAAATACTCGAAGGTTGATGCAGATAAAAGATTGTTTGAATTGGCTAAATCTAAAAGTTTAATTGAAAATAGGTTTGTTGGAATTAAAAGTAAAGAGATAGAAATTTATAATAAACTTATTGCAGATATTGTTAATGGTTCATCAACAATATCTAAATATAAAGAAATAATTGAAAGGAATACTAAAAATCAAAGAAGTTTATGGCGATTTGGAATATCAGGAGATTTTCCAATAATCCTATTAACAATTAAGAGTGTTAATGATGAGTATATTGTTAAGCAACTTGTAAAAGCTATTGAGTATTTTAATGTTAAGAATATTAAGATAGATTTAGTAATTATTGATGAGGAGAATGGAAAAGAAAAATATGTTTTTTCAAAAATAAAGGAATATATATATGCTAGAAATTTATCATATTTAATTAATGCTAATGGGGGATTTCATGTTATTAAAAATAAAGAGCTAGAGGATGGGGACATAGAGTTATTATATTCTTGTAGTGATATTATTTTTAAAGCAGAGGATGGTTTCTTGGAGGAACAGTTAGAAGAATAATTTTTACACAATAGGAAAGTGACATATTTTACATTTTTTTAGGGAGAGAAAATAATGCAGACAACAGATGTGAAAGATTTATTGTATTATAATGGCTATGGTGGTTTTTCTAAAGATGGAAAAAAATATATTATTAAAACAAATGAAAAGACGACACCAGCACCATGGAGTCATATAATAGCTAATGGTAATTTTGGAACAATTGTGACAGCTAATGGAGGTGGGTATATATGGAGCAATAACAGTAGAGAAAATAAAATAACTATTTGGTCAAATGATCCAGTTAAAGATACACCATCTGAAAAAATATGGTTTGATTACAATGGAAAAATTATAGATATTTTGCCTTATAAAAATCTTAATAATTATGAAATAGAATTTGGGTTTGGATATGCAATATATAAGAATATTGGGTATGTTTTAAATATGGACACAACAATATATGTTCCGATTAATGAAAGAAAAAAGGTGATTAGAATATGTGCTCAAAACATAACTAAAGATAAGATATCTCTAAATCTGAAGTATTTTGTTAGTCCTGTACTTGGTGTGGCGAGAGACTATACTAAGAAACACATTGTTATAAAAAAAGAAGATAATGTTGTTAAAATTAGTAATGCTTTTAGAGAATATTATCAAGATGAAGTTGTATATGTTACGTTGAGTGAAAATTTTGATCTGTCAGAAAAAAATAAAGAAATTTTTATATCAAGTGAAATAGAAATTTTACCACAAGAGAGTAAAACTATATTTGTTGAAATAGGAATTGATGATTCGTGTACTAACTATGAAGACGAAAATAAATTTAATTTTAATATTGAAGCAATTAAAAAATTTTGGAATGATAAAACTGAAAAAGTAATAGCAAGAACACCGGTTGAATCAATGAACATAATGCTCAACGGTTGGCTAATTTATCAAACTATTACTAGTAGAATATGGGGCAGAACATCTTTTTATCAGGCTGGTGGGGCTTTTGGTTTTAGAGATCAACTGCAAGATTCTTTAATAATGTTATATTATGATTCTGAATCTGTTCGTAATCAAATTATATATCATGCCAAGCATCAATTTAAAGAGGGTGACGTGTTGCATTGGTGGCATCCCGAAAAATCAAATGGAATTAGGACAAGATATACGGATGATTTGTTGTGGCTTCCTTATTTGATTTGCGAATATATAGAAAAAGAGGGAGACTATACTATGTTAGATGAGCAGGTATCATATGTTAAAGCTAAAGAGTTATCAGATAATGAAAGTGAAAGATATGGTGAGGTTCAAATTGATGATGCCAAAGACTCGCTATATGTTCATGCATTGAGAGCAATAAATAGAAGTCTTGTTTTTGCTGAAAATGGTTTGCCACAAATGGGAACTGGTGACTGGAATGATGGAATGAACAGTATAAATGGTCAAAGTGTATGGCTTGGATTTTTTATGTATGATGTAATTAATAAATTTATTCCAATATGTGAATTTAAGAATGATCAAGTAAATGTTTTGAAATATAAAGAAGTGTTACCAAAATTAAAGGAAGCATTGAATAAGGCAGGATGGGATGGAAAATGGTATAGGCGAGCATACTTTAAAGATATGACTCCGATTGGTTCAAGTGAAAATGATGAATGTAAAATAGATGGAATATCACAAAGCTGGGCAGTAATATCTGGTGCTGGTGAAAAAGAAAAATGTATTTCTGCCATGAATTATCTTGATAATTATTTGGTAGATAAAGAAAATATGATTATAAAATTATTAACTCCACCTTTTTCAAAAACATTACTGGAACCAGGATATATAAAATCATATATACCAGGTGTTAGAGAAAATGGCGGGCAATATACACACGGTGCAGTGTGGAGTATAATTGCAAATGCAATTATGAATAATGGTGAAAGAGCTGGAGAGTATTTCAGACTTATTAATCCTATTGAACATGCTAGAACAAAAGAAAATGTGCTTAGATATAAAGTTGAACCATATGTTGTTTCGGCAGATGTTTATTCAAATCCTAATATGCTCGGACAAGGAGGATGGACTTGGTATACGGGTTCTAGTTCGTGGCTTTTTATTGCTGGTTTTGAGTATGTTTTAGGAGTTAAAAAAATTAAAGATTCTTTGATAATAACTCCATGTATTCCGAGTGAATGGGAGTCTTATATTGTTGAATATAAATATAAAGAAGCTTTATATGTTATTAATATATATAATCCTGAACATAAAAGTACAGGAATTAAAACAATATATCTAGACAATGATGAACAAGAAAAAAATATTATTAAATTAGAAGCGAGTGGCGAACATAGAATTGACATTGTGATGTAATAAATATTATTAAATATATTTGTATTATTTTTATATTGTGTTACAATATACTAGAAGAGTGTGTTTATTAGGAGGAGAAATTGTATGAATAAAAATAAGACGATAGCATTAGTTATTATAGCTATTCTAGTAATTGTTGTTGCAATAGTGGGAATTTGCATTGAAAGAAATAAGGGCAATATAAATAGTGACAATCCAAGCAATGTAAATAGTGGAGAAAATATTACAAATAACAATAGTGATGAATTATCTACAACCTACATTGAAGGTGAAAAAATTCTTAATGATTTAACGTTTAAGAATATTAAATTTGTTTTAGACGAAGAAAATCAATGCACATTTGAAGCTGATGTCTCGAATAACGGAGATGAAAAAGTTGAGTCAACAGTATTAAATGTTGAATTGTTAGATGGAAGTGGAGATAGCATAGGAATACTTGGTGTTGAACTTCCAGAGGTTGATTCAAAGAGTACAAGTAAGTTAAAGATGTCAATTGCGGTTGACGTTATGCATACTCGTGATGTAAAAGTTAATTTTGCTGACTAATATTTTCTTATTTTTGATATGAAAGCACAGGTTTGATAATTTTTTTGTGTAAGGATGCATCTGAAAATTATCATCTTGTGTTTTTTTTTATTCGTATAGATTTTATTTTTTTTATATGATAGAATGTTGAAAGTGAAAAAGTGAAACGTAGAAAGGTGAAACAACAATGGATACAAATGAAATTTTAAAAGGACTAAATAAAGAACAATTTGAAGCCGTTACACATAATGAAGGACCATTACTTGTAATTGCTGGTGCAGGAAGTGGCAAGACTAGAGTTCTTACACATAGAATAGCATATTTAATTTCTGAGTGTGATGTTAAGCCATGGAATATTATAGCCATCACTTTTACAAATAAAGCGGCTAAAGAGATGAAAACGCGTATAGAATCTTTAGTTGGTGATGCTGCCAAAGATATATGGATTGGTACATTTCATTCAATGTGCGTTAGAATTTTGAGAAGAGAAATATCTAAAATTGGCTTTGGAAGCGACTTTGTTATTTATGATGTTGCAGACACTAAAGTTATAATAAAAGAATGTATAAAAGAATTAAACTTAAATGATAAATTATATAGTGATAAGTACTTGTTAAATGAAATTAGTAAGGCTAAAAATGACTTGATGGATCCTCAAAGATATTCTACAGTATATGCTAGTGATTACAGACTTAGCAAGGTCGCTCAAGTTTATGAGTTATATCAAGATAAATTGAAGAAAAATAATGCAGTAGATTTTGATGATATAATAAATCATACAATAAAAATTTTTCAAGAAAATGAAGACGTGTTAAATTATTATCAAAATAAATTTAGATATGTTTTAGTTGATGAGTATCAGGATACAAATAAGGCACAAGATTTACTTATAAAATTACTTGCAGAAACTCATCATAATATTTTTGTTGTTGGTGATGATCAACAAAGTATTTACAAATTTAGAGGTGCAGATATTCAAAATATTTTAAACTTTGATAGAAAGTTTGAGAATACTAAAGTTATAAAGCTAGAACAAAATTATAGATCAACTAAGAATATATTGGGTATTGCTAATAATGTAATAAAAAATAATTCTGGAAATCTTGAGAAAAAATTATGGACAGAAAATGATACAGGAAGTGTTCCAAAAATATTTCAAGCAGATAACGAATATGATGAAGCTAATTATGTTGTATCTCAAATTTATTCACTAAAAAGGCAGGAGTATTATAAATATTCAGATTTTGCTATTCTTTATAGGACAAATGCTCAATCAAGAGCTTTTGAAGATGTGTTAATGCGTGAAGGCATTCCTTATAAGGTAATTGGAGGACAAAAGTTCTATGAAAGAAAAGAAATAAAAGACATTATCGCATATTTAAGATTGATTTATAACACAAGTGATGATGTAAGTTTTAAGAGAATAATAAATGAACCAAAACGTGGAATCGGAAAAACAAGTTTAGATGCAGTTGAAGATATGGCTAGATTAAAAGGCGTTTCAATGTTTGACATTGCAAAGGATGCTGATAAATATTTGGCAACAAGAGCAAATTCAGCATTAATGGAATTTGCAAAAAAAATAGAAGAATTGAAAAGCAGAGAGTGTGGAATAGCTGATTTAGTTGAGTATGTTCTTGATGAGACTGGATATATGAAAGCTCTTGAACAAGAAAAGACAGAAGAGGCAGAAGGAAGAATTGAGAACTTAGGACAGTTCATAAGTGTTGCGGTTGAGTTTGAGACACAACAAGCTGAAAATAAATTGTCTGATTTCTTAGAAAATTTGGCTTTGGTAACTGATTTAGATAATGTTGATGAAAATCAAGATTCGGTTTTACTAATGACATTGCATACAGCGAAAGGCTTGGAATTCCCTGTTGTTTTTCTTGTTGGAATGGAAGAGGGATTGTTCCCAAGTTCTAGAAGCATTGGAGAGGCCGATGAAGTAGAAGAGGAAAGAAGACTTTGCTATGTTGGAATAACAAGAGCAAAAGAGCATTTGTTTTTAACATGTGCAAAATGCAGAACTTTGTTTGGAAGTACAAGTTATTATGCTCCTTCTAGATTTATTGAAGAAATTGGTCAAGAAAATCTTGATGGTGAGATCAAAAAGAAAGAACGTAAATGGTCTGATGACGGTTATAATGATTATGATGATTTTGATATTCCTGCATATAAACAACCTAAAGTTGCGTTTAATTTTAGAACTGCAGAGAGCTTTCTACAAAAGGTCACAGCAAATGAAAGTGTAAATCTTGATTCATTTGTTGCTGGTGTTGAAGTATTTCACAAAAAGTTTGGAAAAGGTGTTATTGTAAAAACTGAACCAGAGGATGATGATTTAAAGGTTGATATAAACTTTGAAAAGGTTGGAAATAAACGTTTGATGGCAAAGTTTGCAAATCTTGAGATTATTAAATAAAGGAGGAGTTTAAATGCAAGGAAAAAGTGGTGTTACAATGATTGAAGTAGTAATTGTAATTGTAATAATACTTATGATAGTAACTTTTTCAGTTATGCCTAGCAGAGAAACTTTAGACGAAGCTGATATATCTAAGTTATATATTGAGATGAGATCTATGAAAACAGCAGTAAATGCAATAGCACTAAAAGAAGATATGGATCCTGACTTCGAGTTAAAACAAGGTGTGGATTATGATTCACCATTTGTTGCTGCAGCTGGTGTTGATTATGGAGATAATGTTCTAACTGATTCGGATAATTGGTACATAATTTTAGGAGCAGACCAAAAAGAATTGTATGATGCAAGTAATGTTAAGACAACTCTTGGGCTAGATGCCATATCAGTGACGTATATAGTTAATTTCAAGACATCAGATGTTGAACTATATAAACCGTATAAAATTACAGGAAAAACAGTAAGAACTTTTGATGAAGTAAGGAGTTTGGCAGAAGGTTAATTTAAGCATCTATATAATATGGAGGTGTTTTTATGTATAAACAAAAAGGTTTCACTATGATAAGTTTGATTGTAGTAATAATAATTATTATTATATTGGCAGCTGCTTCCGTTTTTTCATCAAAGGATCTACTTAGAGAGGCTAAAGTTGCAAAGGTCTACAATGAAATGTTTACAGTAAGAAATGCGATTCAAGAACTAAAAAGTTTAAATGAAACTGATCCAGAAACGTATGATATGAATAAAATGTTAATGGGTGAAAAAATAGAAAATATAGAAGACTATAATCAAAGAGTTGGCTGGAATCTAAAAGAAGGAAAAGAATATTATTACCTAGGTTTTAGTGATAAAAATATACCTGATTCTTTAAAAAGCTATCTTGAAGAGCAATTAGGAGTTAGAGATATAGGTTTTAGTTATATCGTTTCAGCTGAAACTATTGAAGATATTGAAGTATATCTAGTAGATGGCTTACCTATAGGAGATTATTATTTTTACACTTATGAAGATGTGTTAGATCAGTATCTGAAGAGTAAAAATTAGCAAATTAATCAAAAAACATATAAATATTGATGATAAGTCAATATATTATGCACATACTTTTAAATACTAACAAAGTCTTACAATATTGGCAAAGCTTAAATGAATAATGTTGAAAAACGTCAAAAAAGTGAGAAAATTCGAGTAAATAACTAATAATTTTAATACAAGGTAAAAAATGACCTTTATAAATGATAAGAAGACTTGCCACATCTGCCAAGTTATAGTAAAATGTTTATGCTTGAGAAACCAAAAGTTAGAAAAGGGGATGGCGTTTTGCTGAAAATGTCAAGTAAAGCACGTTTAGTGACTAAGATTATTTCAAAGTTAATGATGTCTGTATTTATTGGCTCAGTGATTGTATTATCACTAATGTTTATGAAATACAAGTTTGTATATAGCGTTGAAATAAACCAGGAAGCAGCTGGTTATGTAGCAAGTAAAGCTGCTCTTGAAAAAGAAATTGATAACTATATGATAAATGGCGACGCTGATAATGTAGGCTATGTAGTTATGAATGCAAAGCTTAGTTACAAGATGGTTCTTGTAAACAAAAGTATTTCTACAGATGAAGAAAATATATTAGCAAAAGTAAAAGATAGTTGTGATGTATACTATAGAGTATATTCTGTTTTAGTAGACGGAAAAGAAAAGTCAACTGTTGACTCTCTTGAAGCAGCTCAGAAGATACTTGATGGAGTAAACGAAAAACAATCTAATTATAAAGAAAAGTCTACTCTTGAAATAGAAGAAAAATATTTATTAGAGTATGAAACGTCAGGTGATGTCGAGCTTGCTATAAATTCTATTTTTGAACCAATCAAAAAGTTGAATGATGCAATAAAAGAAATACGAGTAGCACCTGCAGCTCAAAGAACAGTTTCGGATGAAGTTCTTCTTGCTTTAAAAGAAAATTTATCTGAATTAGATTTTGAGTTACCAGTTAGAAATCCTGTTATTACATCAAGATTTGGACTAAGAACAAGAAATTATCATTCTGGTATAGACTTGGCTTGTCCAACTGGAACACCAATAGCAGTTGCAGAGGATGGCGTAGTAACATTTGCTGACTGGAGTGGAAATTATGGTTATTTGGTAAAGGTACAACATACAGGTGGTTACGAAACATATTATGCACATTGTAGCAAGATATTGACTACAGTTGGTGCTGAAGTTAAAAAAGGTGATATAATAGCCAATGTTGGTAGTACCGGTAGATCTACTGGACCTCACTTACATTTAGAAATAAGGTATGATGGAAGTCCATTAAATCCAGAAGTATTTATATATGATTAATCAAGCAAATCGCGAAAACTGCATTTCGCGATTTTTTTATGCAATAGGAAAGTAACAAATTTGCAACTTTTTATGTATTAATTTTCTTTCCTATTGCATAAAAAACTTTAATTTATGCGAGAGATTTTCTTCCTTTCAGTCGAAAACTCTCGAGGGACGAAAGAATGAAAATTTTTGATGTTCATTCTTTCTTGAATATACATTAGATTACAATGTCGAAAAAATAGTTTTTAAAATAATGAAATTAACCTAAATTTAACATTGACTTTTTTGGGGTAATAATAGATAATAAAAATAGTCGAATGGTTATATCCGTAGGAAGGGAGATATATTATGAATAGAAAAATTTTAATAGTTGATGACGAGAAGGCAATCGTTGATATATTAAATCATAATTTAAGAAAAGAAGGATATAATACTCTTCAAGCATATGACGGTGAGGAAGCTTTAAAAGTTTTTAAAGAAGAAAAACCAGATTTAGTATTATTAGATGTTATGTTGCCAAAGATGGATGGATTTACAGTTTGCAAAACTATGAGACAGACGACAAATATTCCTATAATAATGGTAACTGCAAAAGAAGATGTTGTGGATAAAGTAATAGGCTTAGAGTTAGGTGCAGACGATTATATAACTAAACCTTTTAGTGTTAGAGAAGTTATGGCTAGAATAAAAGCAAATTTAAGAAAATGGGATGGCATAGAGGCTACTAAAAAAGACAGGGATAATGCAAATGACAATAAAGCGTCAATGTTAGAATTTGGGCCATTAGTACTTGACACATATAAATATGAAACAAAAGTGGGCGGGAAAAATGTCGACTTAACATTAAGAGAATTTGAACTTTTAAAGTTTTTGGCTACACAAAAAGGACAAGTTTTTTCAAGAGAAGAGTTGCTTGAAAAAGTGTGGGGTTATGAGTATTTTGGAGACGTAAGAACGGTTGATGTTACAGTAAGGCGTATAAGAGAAAAGATAGAGAGAAATCCAAGTGCTCCAGAATTGCTTGCTACCAAAAGAGGTATTGGATATTATTTTAACGCAGAATGATTACTTTAATAATATAAAGCAAGATTCCCAGGCAAAATTAATGTTTGACCTGGGTTTTGTTTTGGAGGTATTTTTATGTTTTGGAAAAGTTTGCAACTTAGATTAATTTTAATCTTTGTAATTTTAATAGTTACTATAATATCTGGTATAGGAATTTTTTCGATGGCTAAAATTGAACAAGTGTATTACACAGGTTTCATTGATGAAATGCTTAATAATATATCTGGATATAATATTAATATAGGTGGAAATCACAGAAATGAAATTGAACTTTTGCCAACTCAACAAGGTCCAAAACTTGTTAAAAAGGTTAATTTAGAAGAGTTTTATAACAATTTTAAAATATATTTTTCTTTGAACAATGCAAGTAGATATGGTGTGATATTAAATTCTGAATATAAAGATGTTATTACTAAAAGAATATATACATTGACAGATGTGGCAAAAAAATGTATCAAAGATGCTGAGGCTTCACCAAACAGATATGCAGTTCGTGATGATGGAGATGACTTTTGCTATCTTTTTGCATACATTATTGAACTTAATGATGTTGAAGGTGGAAAAATAATATTGTTGATTTCACAAAGTAAATCATACATTAATAATCAATTAAATCAAATAAGAGGACTATATTTTTTAACTGTTGGAGTTATAATTTTCATCACACTTGTTATAGCGATAATCACTGGTAGATCTATTACGAAACCGATTGAATTATTAACTAATAAGGCGGAACTAATGGCAAGTGGAAATATTTCTTTAGTTACTGTTAATGATAAGCAAAAAGCAGGATATGAAATATCTAGACTCATTGACACATTCAATCTTATGATGGAACAAATCCAAAATAATATGAACGAAATTTCGAGTGAAAAAAATAGGCTTGAAACAATTCTTATGCATTTAACAGATGGAGTTTTAGCCTTTAATATTTTAGGAAGATTGACTCACGCAAATCTAGCTGCAAAAAAAATGCTTGGCTTTGAAAATGCAAAGACTTTCGAAGATGTTTTTGGAAAGTTTAATATAGATGTTAATATAGAAAAAATTGTATATTTGGAGGATTGGACATCAACAGATACAGTTATATCTAATGACGGAAAATATTTAAATGTATTTTTTGCACCATTTAGAAACGAACAAGATAAGCCTACAGGAATTATTGTTGTAATTCATGATGGTACAAAACAAGCAAAACTTGATGATATGCGAAAAGAATTTGTTTCAAATGTTTCTCACGAATTAAAAACACCTCTTACATCAATAAAGACATACACTGAGACTTTACTCGAAGAAGATGATTTAGATGAAGAGAGCAAAAATAAATTTTTAAATGTTATTCTTTCAGAAGCAAACAGAATGACTAGGTTAGTTAGTGATTTGTTACAACTTACAAAATTTGATTATAAAAAAGTTGCATGGAATAAACTTAACTTTGATGTTGCGGAACTTACAAAGCAAGTTTGTGAAAAACATAAAATACAAGCTGAAAAGAAAGAACAATTATTGGAATGCTATGTAACGTCTAATGTGCCAGAGGTTTATGGAGACAGAGATGGAATAGAACAAGTCATAACTAATATACTTATAAATAGTGTAAAGTACACACCAAATGGTGGAAATATAAAGGTTTACATTGGTGCCGTTCATGATGATGCATATATAAAAATAATAGATAATGGAATTGGTATACCTAAAGAAGATTTGCCAAGAGTCTTTGAAAGATTCTATAGAGTTGACAAAGCCCGTTCTAGAGAAATGGGTGGAACAGGTTTAGGACTTCCGATTGCTAAAGAAATAATAGAAGGAAATGGCGGAAGTATTGATATAAAAAGTGAGATTGGCAAAGGAACGGAAGTTATAATAAAAATACCTACTTATAAACCAAATAAGATTTAAAAATATTAGCTAAAATATTATAGGTGCTCTATTGTGCACCTTTTTGTTTTGTAGTATAATGAGGAGCAAGAGGTGAATTTAATGAAGGATGTACAAATTGATTTAAGAGAGGGTAAGGACATGCCTATGAAAGAGAAGTCTTTAATTAGAGAAGGGTTTGAATGGGTAGTGTGTCTTCTTATTGCGTTTGTAATTGCAATTTTAGTAAGGTATTATTTATTCACACCAACACTTGTAAGGCAGACATCAATGACGCCAACTATATTAGATGGTGAAAGAGTATTAATAAATAGAGTTGTAAGAACGTTTAATTTACCACTATATCGAGGAGATATTATAACATTTGAGAAGCCAGTAAGAACAGTTGATGGCTGTGGAGTATATGATGAAAGACATGGTTTGTGGGACTTTTTTTTACATGATGTTATTGAAGTGACAAAAGTAAGCTTCATTAAGAGAGTAATTGGTTTAGCTGGCGATCATGTTGAAATAAAAGATGGAAGTGTCTATGTTAATGATCAAAAATTATCAGAGGTTTATTTAAATGGAATTAAGACTCCAATAACTGGAGATTATCATGATATTGTGGTCCCAGAAGGATATATTTTTGTAATGGGTGATAATCGTAATGGCTCAAGTGATAGTAGAGAGTTTGGTTGCATTCCACTTGAAAAGGTAGAGGGAAGGGTAACATATAGGATATGGCCACTTACAAAGTTTGGAGCTATTGATAAATAATAAAGAAGAGGTGTAATGAGCATGGTTAATAGTATTGGACATGAAAAAGAAAAACTTAAGTTGGAAGACATAATAAAATCTAATGCTATTGGACATGCTTATTTGTTTACAGGAAAGAAAAGCATTGGAAAAAAACTTGTTGCTATAGAATTTGCTAAAGCTATAATGTGTGATAATAGCAGTAAACGGTGTTGCGTGTGATGTATGTGTTTCCTGCAAAACTTTTGAAAATAATTCGGATTTTAAGATATTAAGCCCTGAAAAGGATGCAATTAAGGTTGATATGATAAGAGGAATGAGTAAAGAAATATTTTTACTTCCAACCATTTCAAAAAGAAAAGTTTTTATAATAGATGATGCAGATTCTATGAATGAACAAGCACAAAATGCACTTCTTAAAGTACTTGAAGAACCACCAGAATATGCAACTATAATATTGATTGCGTCTAATAAAGAAAAGTTACTTAATACTATAAAATCTAGAGTGGTTGAGTTTAAATTTGAAGGTTTAACTAAAGATGAAATAGAAAAAATTATAGGAAAAGAAATAAGTAAAGATGCTTATGACTTTTCTAACGGTTCTATAGAAAAGGTTATAGAATTTTCAAATGACGAATCTTATGAAATTGCAAAAGAAATATCGAAATTACTAATTGAAAGAGATTTCTTTAAAATTAATAAAAAGTTTGAAGAGATTAAGAATGATAAAAATTTGAAAGCAAACATATCTAATGTGCTTGAAAAGGTCATGTATATATATCATAGCAAACTAAAAAATGCTGATATATCTGTTGTACAACATATTGAATATGTATCACAGGCATTACAAAATTTAAAGAAGAATGCTAATATAGATTTGGTTTTAGATATGCTTATGATAAACGCGTGTAAGATGTAGGAGGAATACAATGCAAGAAATTGTAGGAGTTAAGTTTAAAAAATTAGGAAAGATATATTTTTTTAATCCAAATGGTTTTTCTTTGGAAAAAGGAAAAGGCGTTATTGTTGAAACTGCTAGAGGGCTTGAATATGGTGAAGTTGCAATTGGTAATAGCAAGATTAGCGAAGAAAAAATTGTTGCTCCGTTAAAGATTGTGGTGAGAATAGCAACTGATGAAGATAAAAAAATATTTGAAGAAAATGAGAAAAAAGCTTCGGAGGCATATAAGGTTTGCGAAGAGAAAATCGCCAAACATGGACTTGATATGAAATTGATTGATGTTGAGTACACTTTTGATAATACAAAACTTCTTTTTTATTTTACAGCAGATGGTAGAATAGATTTTAGAGATTTGGTAAAAGATCTTGCAGCGATTTATAAAACAAGGATAGAATTAAGACAAATTGGAGTAAGAGATGAAGTTAAAATGCTTGGTGGCTATGGTATGTGTGGCAGAGAATTGTGCTGCTGTAACCACTTGACGGATTTAAATCCGGTTTCTATAAAGATGGCAAAAGAACAAGGACTATCACTAAATCCAACTAAGATATCTGGTGTTTGTGGTAGACTTATGTGCTGCTTGAAACACGAACACGAAGTATATGAAGAAAAGCTTTCAAGACTTCCAAATGTTGGTTCACTTGTAAAAACACCAGAAGGAAAGGGTACTGTTGAAGAAGTTGAAGTATTAAAGGAAGAAGTAAAGGTTAAATTAGAGAAAGATGGAACGTTTATAAGAAAATCCTTTAAGAATTCAGAAATAGAAGTCTTAAAATCTGGAAGAAAAAAAGAAAGATATGAAGATGTTGATATGAAAGAATTAAGAGCTTTGGAAGAGGGATTTAAGATTGACGAATTATAATGTTGTGTTGTATAATCAATAACGTTGACTAAAAATGGTGTATATTAGTTGAAGGAGGTGAGTCTAATGGCATATAAAATTAGTGATGCTTGTATTAAATGTGGTGCTTGTGCTGCTTCTTGCCCTGTTTCTTGCATTAGTGAAGGTGAAACAAAGTATGAAATAAATGCAGCTGATTGTATTGAGTGCGGAAGTTGTGCAGGAGTATGCCCTGTTTCTGCTCCAGAACAAGAGTAAATATTTATAAAAATTACAAAGCTGTCCTTTTGCATTAGGACAGCTTCTTTATACTATAAATATTAAATTAAGTGTGAGATTTAATGAAGGAATTTTGACTTGGAAAGATTGAGATTTTTACTTTTTTAGAACTTCATAGATTGTTCTTACTTTTTTATATTTACAAATACAGCATAAAAATTTTTCAATGTTTTGCAAAGAACAACACAAATTATCGAGAAAAACGCAATTTATCTTCATTTTTATCACATCCTATAAAATATTATATGAAAAGGATTAAATGAATGGAACTAAAAAGTAATGAAAGAATAGATGATTTACAGTTTAAAGATTTAAAGATAATACAAAATAGCCAAGGCTTCTGCTTTGGAATAGATGCGATACTTTTGTCGGATTTTGCAAAAGATATGAAAAAATCTGAATTAGTTGTTGATTTGTGCACAGGAACGGGAGTTATACCAATTCTACTTGCAGGCAAAACTGAAGCAAAAAAGATTATTGGGGTTGAAATACAAGAAGAATGTGCTGACATGGCAAAAAGAAGTGTGACTTTAAATAATTTAGAAAACAGAGTAGAGATTATTAATAATGATTTGAAATTTTTGAAAAATGTTATACCTTCGGCAACTGTTGATGTTGTTACAGTTAATCCACCATATATGAAGAAAGGTACAGGCGTTATAAATGAAAAAAATGCTATTATAATCTCTAAACATGAAGTTTCGTGCACTCTTGAAGATGTTATAAAAGAAGCAGCAAGATTACTTAAGTTCAATGGTGAATTTTATATGATTCATAAATCAGAGAGAATTGCAGATGTCTTTTGTACAATGAGAAAGTATAAAATTGAACCTAAAAGAGTTAGATTTGTTTATCCTCAAGTAGATAAACCTTCTAATTTAGTTCTTGTTGAGGGTACAAAGAGCGGAAAAGAATTTTTAAAGCATGAAAAACCTTTAATCGTGTACAAAGAAAACAAGGAATATACAGACGAGATTTATAAAATATATAATATAAAGAGAGATGAAAAATAAAAATGAATGGAATTTTATACTTAGTTGCTACTCCAATTGGAAATTTAGAAGATATTACTTTTAGAGCTATTAGAATTCTTAAAGAAGTTGATATTATATTGGCAGAGGATACAAGAAAAACTTTAAAATTACTTAATCATTATGATATCCAAAAACCTCTAATAAGTTTTTATAGACATAATGAAGGCGTTAAGTCAGAACATGTTCTTTCGCTATTGGAGGAAGGTAAAAATTTGGCTTTAGTTTCAGATGCAGGAACGCCAGCTATATCAGATCCCGGTGAAGATTTGGTTAAACTTTTAATAGAACATGATATAAAAATAGTTCCAATACCAGGTTCTGTTGCTTGTATTCAAGGATTAATATGTTCTGGATTTGATGTTTCAAAATTTGTATTTGAAGGTTTTTTATCAATAAATAAAAGATGCAGAAAAGAACGTCTTGAAATATTGAAAAATGAAGAAAGAACAATGGTATTTTATGAAGCACCACATAAATTGAAAAGAACACTTCAAGATTTTAAAGAGGCTTTTGGCGGAGAGAGAAGAATTGTTCTTGCAAGAGAGATAACAAAAATACACGAGGAAATGTTAAGATTAAATTTGAATGAAGCAATAGAATATTATGAAGAAAACGAAGTTAAAGGGGAATTTGTTATAGTTCTTGAAGGTGTTCATAAAAAAGAAGAAGTTGTTGAAGAAACAATTAAAGAGTTAATGGAACAGTACCTTGAAGAAGGCTATGATAAAAAAGAAGCGATGAAATTAGTTGCTAAGAAAAAAGGAATATCAAAATCTGAAGTATATAAAGAATTGCTAAAGATAGAGTAAGTGTATGGGTTAATATGTCAGTAAAAATATTCCTACAATACTAAGTTTGTCGAAATGTGTCGAGCGAAAAAAGTTGACTAATGTAACAAGCGGTTGTATTATAATGGCAGATGAATAACTTTGGGGATAATTATATTGTAAAAAAATGGTTACAGTATAATTATGCCCTTTTTTGTGTTCAAAAATATAATTTTTAAACACAAAATGTTTATTCACAAGGAGGTGAGCTATATAAATGGGAGGACTAAACCACTTGAATCTATAATTAAAATTTCTAAAGTGGATAAAAATAAAATTTATCTATCCAATGATACTATGCTTAATGTACTGAAAGTTGAGCCAATTAACTTTAGGCTTAAGTCGACTACAGAAAAGAATTCAATTCTTGAAGCATATAAATGCTTTTTAAAGAGTTGTAATTTCGATTTTCAAATCTTTATACAAACAGAAAAAATGGATGTGAAAGAACATATAGAAGAAGTAAAAAGATGTATAGTCTGTGAACCAGAATTACTTGAAATAGCAGATGATTATATAAATTTTATTAAAGAAATATCTAATGAGAGAGGTTGTATATCTAGAAAATTTTATATCATTTTAAATTCCAAAACAGAAGACGAAAATAATAATCTTTATAAAATAATTGATGGTTTAAAAGCTACGGGAAATGTTGTTACAGTCTGTGAAACTAAAGAGATTATTAAAATATTACACGAATGTTACAAAACTAAAGTGGAGAAGTAATAGATGAATAATGAAAATAAAATTGATAAAGAATTGTTGTCAGTATATCCTAATGAAATAGATTCAAGTAACCCAAAGTTTATTAAGTTTGATAATAAATATGTAAGTTCATTAATTGTTATAAGTTATAACAAAGAAATGGAAGAAACATTTTTAGACAGAATTTTATCACAAGATATTAATTTACAGCTTAGCATATTTTATGAAAAACAAAATACAGCAGATGTAATAAAGAAGATAACGTATCATATTGGAAATACTGGTTCTGAAATTAAGAATTCAAATGAAAATCAAAGTGATAGTGATTTGATGTGTGAAGCATATAAAGATGGCAAATACATAAGACGTCAATTGCAACTTAATGGTGAAGAACTATATTACATATATATTTATATTTCGATATATGGAAATTCTGAAAAAGAGTTAGAAGATGATATTCGAAGACTAGAAGGTATTGCAAATGGAATTGGTTTGAAAACAAGGAAAGCGATTTTTAGACAGATGGAAGTGTTTGAAGCTAATATTCCAATATTAAACAATTCTAAGAATGTAAAAGAATATTCAAGACGCAATGTACTTACGTCTGATCTGGTAAGCACATATCCTTTCTTATCAAACGAACTTTGTGACAAAGAGGGAATTTTGATTGGCACAAATGAAATAAATAAGTCAATGGTTAAAATAGATAGATTTGCTACGGATAAATACAAAAATGCAAATATGTTTGTTGTAGGAACAAGTGGCTCGGGAAAATCATATTTTATAAAACTAATGGCTATGAGAAATAGGTTTATGAATATATCACAATATGTAATAGATCCAGAGAGAGAATATGTAAAAGTTTGTAAGAAGTTAAATGGAAGCATTATAAACTTTGAAGAGGGAAATATTATAAATGTTATGGACATACGAGAATGTGCAAAAGAGGACGATATGGGATATTTGCAAAGTAAATTATTAAAACTCAATACATTCTTTTCGTTAATTTTTCCTGGACTTTCATTGGAAGAAAAATGCATGCTTGAAGAGGCTATGATTAATTGTTATGCAATAAAAGGAATTACTTTTAATGATGAATCTTTGTATAAAAATAGTGATAGTAATTTATTATGTGCTAAAAGGTTCAAAGAAAGTAGTGATATGCCACGATTAAGTGATTTATATAAAGTTATAAAAAAAGAAAAGAGACTTGAAAAAGTTGCAACATTATTAAAGCCGTATATTAGTGGAAGTATGAGTTTTTTAAATGGTTATACAAACATAGATTTATCAAACAAATTTGTTGTGGCGGATATATATAATATTGAAGAAGAAAATTTGCCAATCGTAATGTATGTGATAACAGAATTGTTTTGGGACAAGTTAAGAAAATCAAGAAATAAAAAGAAAATAATTTATTTGGATGAGGCATGGAGATTAATAAATAACAATGAAAGCACAGCAAGTTTTGTTTTTAAGATTTTTAAAACTATAAGAAAATATGGTGGGGCAGCTACCGCAATTACCCAAGACATTAACGATTTCTTTTCGCTGGATGATGGAAAATATGGAAGAGGAATATTAAATAATTCGAGTTTAAAATGTGTGTTTCAACTTGAAGAAAATGATTTAAAAATATTAAAAGAAAATATTAATTTATCTGATGAGGAAATATATAAAATTCAAAATGCGAAGAGAG
>CAVHNT010000022.1:5732-17794 GCA_963637565.1 bacterium | reverse complement strand
CCGTACAGCCTAGGGAACTCCCAATTTTCTAATTCGATAATATTTTATATATTTGCACCATTAAAATCAACAATTGTTACCAAAATGTAATTAACATGTAATATAAATGTAATATTTATTCATATATATTTTTTCCACTTTTTTTAAATCTATCCAATTGATAACAATTTTATAAATACAAAATTAATAACATTTTTAGTTTTTATTATTACCATTGCAAAAAGGTCCTCCTTTTATTTTGGAAGACCTTTTTAATACAAATATTATTTTCTTATTAACTTAATCATAACCTTTTCGCCATTTATATCTAATTCATTTTCGCCCTTGCCTTCTTGAATTAAATCCGCAAGCGTTTCATCAGCTATTTGCTCTTTGTTCTTTTCTATTATCTCACCGATTTTTTTATTATCAGAATAATAAATCTCAATGTGATTTTGTACTTCAAAACCAGACTCTTTTCTTAGATTTTGTATCTTAGAAATTAATTCTCTTACAAAACCCTCTTCAATTAGCTCTGGTGTCAATTCAATGTCTAATACTACGGTCACATCATTTTCAGCACTTGATATATATTTTTCTGACTTTGTTGTTTCAATTAGCAAATCTTCTTCGACTAATTCTATTTTTGCATCACCAATTTCTAAAACAACTTTACCTGTTTCATTTAATTCTTTAACAAACGCTGTTCCATCTCCGCCTCTCAACATTTGATTTATTGTTGGTAGGATTGAACCATACTTTGGTCCCACTGTTTTTAAATTTGGTTTTACATTGTATGAAACAAATTCACTAACATTATCTTTAAATTCTATTTCTTTTACATTCAATTCTTCTTTTATGATGTAGTAATATTTTTCATCTAATGTTCCTTTCATTCCAACATAAACTTTTGATAGCACTTGTCTATTTTTCATATTAGAAACATTTCTGCAAGCTCTTCCTAGAGTTACTATTTCTAATACCTTTTCCATACTTTCTTCTAATTCTTTGTCTATCATCTTTTCATCAGCAACTGGAAAATCACATAGATGTATGCTTTCTGGTGCGGTTTTCTCAAAATTTCTAACAAGGTTTTGATATATTTGCTCTGTCATAAATGGAACGAATGGTGCACTTACCTTAGCAAGTGTAACAAGACATGTATACAATGTCATATACGCATTTATCTTATCTTGTTCCATTCCACTTCCCCAGAATCTCTCTCTACATCTTCTTACATACCAGTTAGAAAGTTCATCAGTAAAATCTTGTATTGCTCTAGCACTTTCCGTAACTTTATATTCTGTCATACCAGCATCAACATCTTTTATTAATGTATTAAGTTTTGATAATACCCACTTATCCATTTGAGATAATTTATCGTATTCAAGTTTATATTCTGTTGGATTAAATTTATCAATATCAGCGTACAAAACGTAGAATGCATAAGTGTTCCAGAACGTTCCTATAAACTTTCTTTGATATTCACTTATTCCTTCTGGATAAAATCTTGTTGGAAGCCAAGGACTACTACTTGCACAGAAATACCATCTAACAGCATCAGCACCTTGCTTATCTAGTACAGACCAAGGATCCACAACATTTCCTTTATGTTTGCTCATCTTTAATCCGTCTTTATCTTGAACATGTCCCAAAACTAAACAATTTTCAAATGGAGCTCTATCAAATAGCAATGTTGATATAGCCATAAGTGTATAGAACCAACCTCTTGTTTGGTCAATTGCTTCACTTATAAATTGTGCTGGGAAATGTTTTTCAAACAACTCTTTATTTTCAAAAGGATAGTGATATTGTGCAAATGGCATTGAACCAGAATCAAACCAGCAATCTATAACATAAGGTACCCTTGTCATGTCTTTTCCGCACTTTTCACATTTTATTTTTATTCCATCCAAGTATGGTTTGTGAAGTTCAACATCATTTGGAACATTGTCACCTAATTTCTTTAATTCTTCTCTACTTCCTATTACATGATAATGTCCGCACTCACATTCCCACACTGGAAGTGGAGTTCCCCAATATCTTGAACGAGAAAGTCCCCAATCTATAACATTTTCAAGGAAGTTACCAAAACGTCCCTCTTTAATATTCTCTGGCATCCAATTTACTGTATTGTTGTTTGCAACTAGTCTATCTCTCAAAGCAGACATTTTTATAAACCAAGTATCTATTGCATAATATAGAAGTGGTGTATCACATCTCCAACAGAATGGATATGAATGTTCATATGGAAGTGCTGCAAATAGCAAACCTCTTTCTTCCAAATCTTTTAACACAAGTTTATCCGCATCCTTTACGAATGTACCAGCCCACTTTCCTGTTTCTGCTGAAAATTTACCAGCCTCATCAACAAGTTGTAAGAAAGGTAAATCATTGTCTCTTCCAACTCTCGAGTCATCTTCACCAAATGCAGGTGCAATGTGAACAACTCCTGTACCATCTGTTAAAGTTACATAGTTATCAGCTACAACATAGTATGCTTTTTTATCTAGTTTTGCGAAGCTATATAATGGTTCATACTCTGTTCCATATAATTCATCACCAATATAACTTCTAATCACTTCATATTCATCTTTTATTACTGATGAAACTAAAGCTTCTGCTAAAATATATTTTTCACCACTTGGAACTTTTATTTCAACATATTTATCCTTGGGGCTTACGCATAGTGCAACGTTTGAAGGCAATGTCCAAGGTGTAGTTGTCCAAGCTAATATATAGGTATTTTCTTCATTTTTAACTTTAAACTTAGCAATACAAGATGTTTCTTTTACATCCTTATATCCTTGTGCAACTTCATGTGATGACAAAGCTGTACCACATCTAGGGCAATAAGGAACTATCTTGTGACCTTTATATAATAAACCTTTATCGTTTATTGTCTTTAAAGCCCACCATTCAGATTCTATATAATCATCATGATATGTAACGTATGGGTTTTCCATATCAGCCCAGAAACCAACTCTCTCGCTCATACGTTCCCATTCATGTTTATATTTCCAAACACTTTCTTTGCATTTCTTTATAAATGGCTCTACACCATATTTTTCAATTTGTGGCTTTCCATTTATTCCAAGCATTTTTTCAACTTCAAGTTCAACAGGAAGTCCATGTGTATCCCATCCTGCTTTTCTTGGGACTTCATAACCTTTCATTGTCCAGAATCTTGGAATAACATCTTTAAATACTCTTGTTTCAATATGTCCTATATGTGGCTTTCCATTAGCTGTTGGAGGGCCATCATAAAACATGAACGTTGGATATCCTTCTCTATTTTTTATACTTTTTTTGAATATTTCATTCTTGTTCCAGAAGTCAATTACTTCTTTTTCTCTTTCAACGAAGTTCAAATCCGTTGAAACTTTTTTGTACATTGATTTTTCACAATCTTCACACATTTTAAAAACCTCCTATTACTTTTTATTGTACAAGAAAAATGAAAATCTCTCGCATAAATTAAAGTTTTTTATACAATAAAAAAGTAACAAATTTGCTTTCTTTTAGATGTTAATTTTCTTCCCTATTGTATAAAAAAACGCCTTATCCATCTAGGATAAAGCGTTAATCTACTTTATTTATACCACCTACATACTAATTTATATGTGTCCTCTATAACGTGAGAATTACGCCGACACTTACTAGCTTCAGCATCAGAGCTCTAAGGTGATTTTCAATATTTCATCCACTACAAAACTTTCAGCAACTGTTTTGCTCTCTAAAGCTTCATAAAATATTTACTGTCCTTTTCAAAGCCGTTATTGAATTTTATAGCTATTATTATACCATGTAAATTCTAAAAGTAAAGACAAATCTTTTAAGATATTTTCAAAACTAGTCTTTTGCTATCAAATCTTTTTGGTTAGCAATGTACATCTTATTTTTCTTCACTCCAAAATTATCTTTTATCATGTTCATGACAGCCCTGTTATCAATACTTGATAATGCAAATTTCGTTAGTTTCTTTGAAGTTTGAGCGACTACCAACTTAACAGTATAAGCATGATTATCCATAAACTTTCTATTATAACTATATAGATAAATTCCCGTTATTCTGTTTGCATCAATTTCTTTTTTAGGCATTAGAAATCTTGATAATACAAGTACTCCATCTCTTATTGCAATTCTTCTAGTTATTTCAGCTAAATAGCAACAGCAAATAGCAACTGTACCTAATGTTACAACAATATTGTGCACATTACATACTGTGGCTAAACCCAGATAACCTCCCAACAAAATTCCTGTTAAAATTGATATTGTCAATACATATTTTGGATCAGCAGTTATTTCTTTATTGCTTGAAATATTGTATTCTTCGACATTATTAAAATAATTTGTATCTTTTGGGATTTTATATAATCTTTCTCCTAAAAAGAAGTTTAGTGCTACCAATATAAATATTATTGCTGATACCACATATACTAACATTTTAAGTCCTCCTTTTGTTTTCTTCGTTTCTATACAAGTTTCATCCAGAAATATCTTTATATTTAAACATTTCTTTTGCTATGATAATTTATATAGTCTCTTCTTGCTGTTTCGGGTGAATCTGAGCCTTCTGCATTCTTTACTGGTGAAAAATCCTCTTCTCTTTTTCCTCTAATCAAACCTATTTCCGGCATTTTGGCAAAGGCATCAAAAAGGAATGTCTCAAATTTATACGCATTTGGTCTTTCCGGCTTTATCATATCTCCATTTTCATCCATATATTCACTCTTCTTATGTGCTGTATGGTATGGAAGTTTATATTTTTCTATCTCTTCAAGTGCAGCTATATTAAATAAGTTTAACAAAACATGTGACTCTCCATATAATAGTTCACCATTCTCATCACGAGCATTTGCAAGTCCTTCCGATATCTCTGTATATTCTATTACATAAGGTTTTCCATCTTTTTTGCAGAATACTCCCACTCTTTCTTGTGGTCCATTTTTGGTTATTGTCTTTGAAGCAATTTGGTAACCATTTTTTATTGCAAATCCAACAAGTAAAGGATCTGCCATCTTTACCAACACGTTATCAACCGCAGCAATAAATACCCACTCTATTCCTCTTTTTCTCATATCATCTAGCACACCATCTTTTGCCATTGCTTCAAACACTCCACCATGACCATCTGCTGCTTCTTTTATAAATCCGTTTTCATCTATAATTAGCTTTCCACTTTCATCAATCATTGGAAGTTCACCTTGAATAAAGAAGTAACTAGCTTCAGATTTAGGATATCCAAAATAATTGTGTGTCTCAAAAAATTCCTTTGTATCTTTGTTATTAGCATTACTTGTCATTATATACCAAGGAATTGTTACACCATACTTTTTGTTTGCTTCTTTTAAGATATCATTTTGAATCTCAAAAATACTCTTATGTGATGGCAATCCAATATCATAAGTTCCTTTTGGTCCATTGTGTCCAAGCCTTGTTCCTTGTCCACCCGCCATTGTAACAACAGCAAGCTTTCCGTTCTTTATAGCTTCTTCTCCTATTTTTATATATTCTTCTCTTTCAGCATCAGATAATTTTGAAGAATCAACATAAGGAGCTGGTTCAATTTTGGCTTCTTGCATCTCTATTTTTTTATTTGCATTTTTGTATAAGTTTAATATCTTTTCGAAATCAATTCTTAAAATTTGATCTAGTAATTTTTCTTTATCTTCATCATTCATTCTTTCATAAGACTTTAAAATATGCTCTTGTCCATATTTTTCAAGTTTTGCTTTTGCTTCATCAAACTTCATAAAATCACCCTTTCTTGAATTATTATATACTATTGTTGTAAAAAAAACAGTTTTTTTAGAAAAAATTTTCCAGGATAAAAATTCTTGAAATGTAAAACATAAAATTGAAATAACTTAATCTTCAAAATAAATTGCATTATACAAAAACATCGTTTGTAGATTAATGATAATTATATGTTAGTTTTACTTTTGAAAGGAAGTGATTTTATGAGAGCCTTTTACGCTACTGTATTAACATTAGTAATTATTGGTGGACTAAATTGGGGACTTGTTGGACTATTTAATTACAATTTAGTAGATGCTATTTTCGGAACTGCAAATTGGTTTACAAGACTTATATATATATTAGTTGGTGTATCTGCAATCTTCTCTTTTGCTTTTTATGGATACGGAAAAGAAACAGAACGAAACTAACTAAGGTAAAGTTGGTTGTAATTTGCTTTTTTCTAGTGTATAATATACCAAGTTTAGAGGTGAGTATATGCTTGAAAATTGCAATCTATGTGCATTTAAATGCAATATTAATAGAAATGAAAAACTTGGTGCATGCAAATGTGGTGTTTCGCCGAAACTTGCTCTTGCATCAATACATAATTGGGAGGAACCTTGCATCAGTGGAACAAATGGTTCTGGTACAGTATTTTTCTCTGGATGTAATTTTAAATGTGTGTTTTGTCAAAACCACAATATTTCTCAAGAAGGATTTGGAAAGGAAATCTCTGTAGAAAGGCTCTCTGAAATCTTTTTAGAATTACAAAATAAAAATGTGCATAATATAAATTTGGTTTCGCCAACTCCGTATGTATACCAAATTATTGATGCTGTTAGCTTAGCAAAAAAGAACGGACTTAACATACCAATTGTATATAATACTAATTCCTATGAAACTGTTGAAACAATTAAACTTTTAAAAGATACTGTTGATATATATTTGCCAGATTTAAAATACTACAATGATGAAGTTGCAATGAAGTTTTCTAAAATTCCAAATTATTTTAATGTTGCTACAAAAGCTATTTTAGAAATGATAAATCAAGTTGGCACACCTATTTCGGGAGAAGATGAAATTATGAAAAAAGGAGTAATAATTAGGCACCTAACTTTGCCTAACCACCTTACCGAAACAAAATATGTTTTAAAATGGATTAAAGAAAATGTTGGAGATAGAGCTTTTGTAAGTGTTATGGCACAGTACTTTCCAACTTATAAGGCTAATGAATTTGAAGATATAAACAGAAAGTTAAATAAAAAAGAATATACATTTCTTCTAAAAATGGTTTCAGAATTTGATAATGGTTATATTCAAGAACTTGGTTCTCACGAAGAAGAATATGTACCAAACTTTGATTTAAAAGGAGTTTAGTACATATTCTTCTTTTTTGTTTTTAGCAAGTTCATTTATTTATTCTGATACTTTTTCATTTTCTCTACTATATTATTGTTACTTTTTAAATCTATATCCTTACTTTTCATTACTGCTTCTTTCTAAAATAAATATTTTTATAATTGTTTTATTAGTTTTTGTATCTCTTCTTGTTCGCTTTCATACAATTTCATTTCTTCAATTTCTTTTTCTAATGCCTTTTGTTTGACTATCAAAAGATTAGCATTTGTACTCATATCATAGCCTGGAGCAAGTTCAAATCTTTTAAGTTTTCTTTCTAATTTTTTGTTTAAGCCTTGATCATATATCTGTTTATATATACTTTCTAGTTCATGCAAAATTTCTATATTATTTTTATACTGTATAACATTTCTTTCATGAACTTTTTTTTGTTCAGTAACTTCATCATAAACTACCATAAGCAAGTACGTTAAATATTCTCCAGACATTTTGTGATTCTTCACATCTCCTACCATCAATTTCAACGCCTCACTAATTCTATATCCATCTTTATATTGCCTTTTTTGTGTTAATGCATCATATACATCTGCAACCTTTATTAGTTGTGCTTCTTTTGGAATTTCATCACCTTTTAAACCATCAGGATATCCCGTACCGTCTAAGTTTTCATGATGTGCTCTTACTATAGGTGCTAATTCTCTAAAGTTTTTATATTCCATACAAATTTCATAACCATACACCGTATGCATTTTCATAATTTCAAATTCTTCTGGAGTAAGTCTTGCTGTCTTTTGCAATATTTCTGGTGAAATTTTTATCTTTCCCACATCATGCAAATAGGCCGCCAATACACATTTTTTCAACTCATCATACTGCATACCCATTTTTTGACACATTGCTGAAGTCATCTTTACAACTCCTTGAACATGTGCACTTGTAAATATATCTAATCCCTTCAATACAGCTATTTCCAAATTAATTTCATTTGACAATTCAGCTTCATTTATTTTTGTACTCCCCAAAATATCCATTGTTTTAAAAGCTCTTTTCATCTTTTGTTTTCCTCCCAATTTATATTGTTTTATATGTTCCGTCTTTTAAATTTATTTCTACCCACTTCTTATTAATCTTTATAATTAATCTATATTCCAACACACTTAAGTCACCTTCAAGATGTTCTATATAGTACATTATTTCCTTAGAAAATTTATCTAGGTTTGTTATATCTTCGAAATACTCTGGACTTGTTATCTCTGCGAATATAACATTTATATCATATTTTTGGTAATTATCCAATAGCTTTCTTATTTTCTCAAATATCTTATTTTTAATATTTATATTGTATTCTTCTTCTAATTCTGGATTTATTTTTGGTGATAAAATTATTCGTTTTCCATCATTATATACTTCCACTTTATCAGTTGCTTTTTTATATTCTATATACCCTTCAACATTTTCGGCATCTAATTTATATTCTTCCATATCTTTAGAGAGTTTTTCAACTAGCCAATCATATCCAACGTATATTTTAGTTACTTCAATTCCAATTTTTTTATCTCCTCTTTCAAGAATAAAATCTGGGCATTCTGACTTAGACAGCCTTCCAGAACGAACCCTAAATTTATTTAACAATTTAAAAACAGTTTCAAACTCATTTACTTCTTTTTGAAGTTTCTTATTTCTTTCAAGTTCATCACTAACCATACCATTCCAAATTTCAAGATCTCTCTTGGTAGCTTTTACCTTCGTCATTTTTAATGTAAAAGTATTCAAATTTAAAATCATATCATCCATATGAATTTTAATAAAAGCATCTCTAATTTCACCAGAATGCTTGTGAGAATTTAATATATCATAAATGGGATTTTCCATATTTTTCTCCTTTGCACATTATTGAATTTCATATTATTTTCATATATAATACATAATGATAACAAAAATATGCCTTAATATAATTAGTATACATGATTAGAATTTATTATTCAATATTCATAGAATGAAATAAAATGAAAGGATGATTGATATGTCTTTAAAAAACGATTTTGAACGAGAAAGAATATACGAAGAAATGGAGGGCAAAAGCACTTCCAAATTTGGTTGGTGTGGCAAACTTTTAAGTATTGCACTATTACTTTCTATTGGTTTTGCTAGTGGAAGTATTTATTCTACTTTTACTAACAAAGGATTGATACAAAACTCAACTCAAAATAATCAAAGTGCCCTTAATTTAAATCAAGTTTCAACAACAAACACATCATCATTAGCTACAACTCCTACTTCAATTTCAGATGTAGTATCAATGACTGCTGATTCTGTTGTTGAAATAACTCAGTACTCCACCTCAACATCTTTCTTTTCACAAAGTTATACATCTAAAGGTAACGGTAGTGGTGTAATAATCTCAAATGATGGTTATATTCTTACAAATAACCATGTTATAAGTGGTGCTGAAAAAATTACTGTTAGATTAAAAAATGGCGAAGAGTACGAGGCTACTGTTGTTGGAAAGGACTCAAAAACTGATGTTGCAATAATAAAAATAGACGCAAATAATTTAAAAGCAGCAACAATTGGAGACTCATCAAAAACTAAAGTTGGTGACTTCGTTTTAGCAATTGGTAACCCACTTGGTGAACTTGGTGGAACTGTTACTTATGGGTATATAAGTGCTTTGGAACGTGAAATTAAAATTGATAACTCTACAATGAACTTGATGCAATTTGATGCCGCTGTAAACCCTGGTAATTCAGGCGGTGGTTTATTTAATATTCGTGGCGAACTTATAGGTATTGTTTCAGCAAAGTCAACAGGTTATGATGTAGAAGGATTAGGATTTGCTATCCCAATAAATGATATTAGCAAAGTTATGAGCGACATATTAGATCTAGGTTATGCAACTAATAGAGCTTTCTTAGGCGTTAAATTAGAAGATTCAGCTTACTCATCTAACAATCAATATGGTGGCCTTTGGGGTATGTTTTACCAACAAATACAATATGGTGCCAATGTTGCAGAAGTAGTAGAAGATTCACCTGCCGAAAAAGCTGGTATTAAAGAAAAAGATATAATCGTTTCTATAAATGGTAAAGTTATCTCAACAGCTTCAGAAGCTACAGCAGAAGTTTCTTCATTAAGTGTTGGTGATGAAGTTGAAATCGGAATAATTCGTGACGGACGTACTAAAACAGTAAAGGCAACTCTTGAAGAATATAAAGGTCAATAAAAAATACTTAAACGGCGGAAATTAATTTTCCGCCGTTTTTCATACCATTCTAAGTTGAATTTTATGTAAACATATGCTAAAATATATATGTATCATTAATATTTTAGGAGGGTTTCCATGAGAAAACTGGTAAATATAGTTTTGCTTTCACTCATCTTTTTGCTGTCGATTGCGATAGCAATAATGTCAATCCAGTTGTACAACATTGAAGAAAGGCCAATGCCTTACCCAACTTCGGAGCCAACAATAACTTTGGCTTCAACCATTGCACCAACCTTTACTCCAGTACCAACCGAAGTACCTACTGCAACACCAATTCCAGAGCCCGAATACTTGGAAATTCATCACATTTCAATTGGATGTGCTGATGCATTCATGCTTCGGACAAAAAGTACTACAATTATGATTGATGGAGGTTTAGCCAAGACTAAAAACAGAGTAATCAACTACCTTAGTGATGCCGGTGTAGAACACATTGATGCATATATCGGCACGCACAACCATACAGACCACGTTGAAAATATCAACGAAATTTTGGAGCTTTTTGGTACTACTGAAACCATAGTCTTTGGACCGACACCTGAACTTTTCAAGAAGTATCAGCCATTGTCCAACGGCAAGTATGTACAAATGCTTGACGGCAACGAATACGCAGTTGGAGATATTCATCTTTTCTGTGTAGGTCCGACAAACCTTGTACAAAATGGAAATTGCAATAACGACTCACTAAATTTTGTCGTACAACTCGGCAAAGTAAAAGCATTGTTTACTGGGGATTACATGAGAAATGATGTAATTGAAAAGTACCCTGACCTTCTCAAAGACATTGATATTTTCAAATTTCCTCATCATGGACTTAAAAACTTTTCAATGAATGCATCCTCTTTCAAATGGCTTAATCCCAAGTATGTTCTTGTTCCTTCTAATAGTGGTAGCACAGTGAAATCTTGGGGCAAAGAACTTAGCATGCCTAAGTTTGAGTGCTTTAGCTCATCTGGTGGTAAACATCATGTTTTAGTGATAAAAAATGATTGTGTCACCGTCTATGATGATGTTAATCCTGTAGAATTTGCAGACTAACAAAGAAAGACAGAGAACCGATTCGATTCTCTGTCTTTCTTCTTTTAGTAGTTTTATATCAATAAAGAAAATTTGCTATTTTTATAAAAATACTTTTACATTTTAGATAAAAGAATTTTTATATCTGCTTTTTTTCTATTGTTTTAATTTTTTGTCTTTAAAATCTAAAATCTTATTTTTTAAATTTATAATTATTGGTCCTAGATATTTATTTGCTTTTCCTATTAGTTTTGTCATTATCACACTTTTTGCCATTTCACTTGCAAAATTAAAAACACCTTTAACAAAATTATTCTTTTTCTCTTTTGATTCATCTTTTGTTTGTTTTATTTCTATCACAGTTTTTACTTGCTGGTTTTCTTTATCCTTATTCTCTGTAATTTCTTTGTTAGCAATTTTTTTATCACTATCCAAATAATTTTTCATCTGTTCTTGTAAATTCGTCACCTCAAGTTGTTCTTCTTTATTAAACAAATTTTTTCCTATGTCACTAACATTCTTAGTTTCATCAAGAATATCTATTTTCATAATTTTCCTTTCCTGACAATTTTTCTCTCTATTAATTATTAAATACTATCTTTATTGTTTTTTGTCAATCAAAATTCATCGACAAAGTTTAGCAAATTTCGATTTTATTTCAAAATTTTTTTTGAATATTATTTATTAATTAAATAAATAC
>CAVHNT010000022.1:0-5722 GCA_963637565.1 bacterium | reverse complement strand
CAATTTAATTTTCATGCAATTTTCTATGGGTTTTTAGGAGGTTAATATGAATAAAAAGATTTTAATTACACTTACTTTAGTGTTATCTTTAATGAGTTTTTCTTTTGTTTTTGCTGCTAACAATACAAATAACATGACAACAAATACTAACACTGCTGGTAGAGTTATAGACAATACTGGTAATGCCGTAGGAAATACAGCTGGAAATGTTGTTAATGATATTGGTAAAGGTGTTGGTGGTGTAATAAATGGTGCTGGTAGTGCTGTAAATAGTGTTGGTAACGCTGTTAGCAATATTGGACGTGATTTAGGTAATGGTGTTAATAGCACAACTGATGCTATTACTAATGAACCAAATGGAGTAAACGGCTCAAGAACTAATGGAACAACCTATAATGCCACAAGAACTTCTGCAACAGCTGGTAATACAGCTACTGATGCAACATGGACATGGATTATAGTTATTGTTGCTGCTATCGCTATTATTGGACTTATTTGGTACTATAATGCTGAAAACAACAAAGATCATAACACAAGAAGAGATAGATAACATTTTTGTTTAACTTATTAAATAAAGAGCGTACTAAAAGAAATTAATTAGTCGATACTGAATAAGAAAAATTCATTTAATTTTTTACAATGCTCCTGAATAGGCAAATTACAGATAGGTAAGGTGCAGGGCAAAGCCCTGCAATATTGGAATTTGCCGTTAAATGAAGCCAGCATTTAAAAAATTAAATAATTTTTCTAAAGTGTTCTATGTTACACTAATCTTTTTCTTTTAGTACGCTCTTTATTTGCACATATTTTATTCCCTGCTTTTATTTTTATATTTATTGTGCTATAATTTGATTTGAAATGGAGGAGTTCTCATGGCTAACAAAAGTGAAGCAAATAGCATAATAGCAAAAAATAGCAAAGCATTTCATGACTACTTTGTAGATTCAAAAATGGAATGTGGCATTGAACTTGCAGGAACCGAAGTAAAATCAATAAGAGACGGAAAAGTTAATATGAAAGATAGTTATGCATCTATTAAAAATGGTGAACTATATATACATTCATTACATATAAGCCCATACGAAAAAGGAAATATATTTAATAAAGATCCTATGCGTTCAAGAAAATTACTTGTTCACAAAAGTGAGATTTTAAAATTAGTTGGAATGGTTAAACAAAAAGGAATAGCATTAGTTCCACTTTCTCTTTATTGGGATAGAAATCACGTTAAGGTAGAGTTAGGTATTTGTCGAGGTAAAAAGTTGTATGATAAACGTCAAGACATAGCAAAAAAAGATGCCGAACGTAGAATTGCCCAACACCTTTCAGAAAGATAATACTTGATAATTACAAGGAAGCTTAAAATCTCTCGCATAAATAAAGTGTGTAAACATAACATTGCCTACACACTTTTATATTTTAAAGATATAAACTATAATATCTTTCTTAATCATCAATTTACAAATCAAAATTAAAGATTCAAATTTAAGTCAAATTTTCTTTGAATGGAGGAAAATTTCCTTTCTCAATTACTTTAACTAATTCATCTAACTTTCTTAAAGCATCTTCATATTGTGCTTTAGTTATTATATTTTTTTGGAGTGCTTCTTCTAGTTCATCCAAATCCAATACTTCATATTTTCCGTCATCATATACCTTTACATCTACAAGTAAATCTGTTAACGTATAAGTTTCTCCATCTATACTATGCTCTATAATATCGCAATACCAATACATAAAATTATTATCTTTATCATAAAACTTGCTTATTTTCCAACCCTTATCAAGCATTGTATAAGATACCCCAAAAGAAAAATCTAAACGTGGTTTTATCGGAACCCATTTAGTAATTATTAAATTTTCTTTCATCTCAAGAATTTTATCACTTGATATATCTACAATTTCATCTGGTATATATCTTTTTCTAAGTATTTTCATAATTAATCCCCCGTACGTTCGTTATTTGTGTTATCTTATATATACCAAAATTGTAGCAAAACATGTTTCACTTTGCAACATTAATTTGCTTTTGTGTTTTAATTGTATGATTCAATTTCAACACCCGTATAATAATGCTTAATTATTTCATCATATTTAGCGCCACTCTTTGCCATTGCATTTGCTCCTTCTTGACTCATTCCAACTCCATGACCATAACCAATTGTATAAAACATTACAGAGCCATTTTCATTTTTTTGCACTCTAAAATTAGTAGAACGTATTCCAGTTAATTTTCTTAAGTCCGTAGCTTTAATAGTTATCTCACCTATTTTCAATCTATTTACTCTTCCACTTCCTGTATAATCTAGAATTTCTATATTATAATCATTTGCAAGATACCCTGGTACTATATCTTTTATACATTCTGCAAATTCTTCCCTTGTAAATTCCTTTGTATCTTTGTATGGCTCATTTTCATTTCCTTCAACACTTTGCAAATACGGAATTTCATTTCCTCCCCAAACAAATTTTACATTTTCAGTTTTTCCACCACTATGTGCATGAAAAAAGGCTGATATTATTTCTCCATTATATGTTATAACCTGCTTTTTAGTAGTATCTACTGCCATTTCTAGTTTTGCCCATCTTTCATTTTCTTCTGAATCATCCCAAGATGCAAATGCGTACTCTTTTGTTTTATAACATTGACAACAATTTATATCATCACACATATCGGCACCGTTATGTGCTTCAGGATTATTTTTCAGTTTATATAATGTATATGTTCTTGCAACTAATGCCTGTGCTTTAAGTGCTTCTATTTCATACGTTATCGGTACCTCTCCGAATTAAAACTCCTTTTATATAATCATCAAAGCTTAATTCTATTATCTTATTTTCTGCTGTTAATAGCAGCTTTATTTTATCATCACTAACAGTCAAATCTTTAGTATTGCTATCTCCAGAAGTTACATTTTCTTTTGTGCTAATTGAACCAATCAGAAACAAATTAGGTGTTAAAAAGACTATGACCATTAGTATTAAAAAAAAGATTAAAAATTTTCGCATAAAAATACCTCCTGTTCCTCATAGTTTAATTCTATGTGGACAAGAGGTGTTTTTAGAACTTATTTTTATCTGTTTATTAACGTTCTTATTTAGCTACAGCAGCAGCTACGATTTCACTAAATCCTTTAGGATCATTTACTGCCATTTCAGCTAACATCTTTCTATTTACATTAATATTTGCTTTCTTCATTCCGTTGATTAATGTGCTGTAATTTACGCCATTTGCTCTTGCAGCAGCATTAATTCTTGTAATCCATAACTTTCTGAAATCTCTCTTTTTAAGTCTTCTTCCAACGTAAGCATATTGTAAAGATTTCATTACAGCTTGGTTAGCCATTCTAAATCTAGTGCTTTTTGCTCCATAATAGCCTTTAGCCATTTTTAAAACTTTTTTATGTTTTTTTCTTGTGATTTTTGCTGTTTTTACTCTTGCCATTAGTCTTCTCTCCTTTCAATTTTACTTATATTAACCGTATGGTAACATTTTCTTTACAGTTGCTTCCATTGTCTTATCAACTGTTGTTGGTCTTCTCAATCTTGCTTTTCTCTTTGCTGTTTTAGCATTTAATAAATGTCTTCTATTCATTCTGTTTCTTTTGATTTTTCCTGTACCTGTAAAGCTAACTCTCTTTTTGATAGCTCTATGTGTTTTCATTTTAGGCATAGTCAAAACTCCCTTCTAAAATATAATTATTGTTGTTTTGGATTAATCATAAGCATCATACTTCTGCCTTCTAATTTTGGGGCTTTGTCGACTGTTCCAACATCTTCTAATGATTCTGCAAACTTATTTAAAACGTTTGCACCAAATGTTGTATTGTTGACCTCTCTTCCCTTAAATTTAATCGTTGCTTTTACTTTGTTTCCATCCTCTAAAAATTTTCTAGCATTTTTAGATTTGAATTCAAAATCGTGTGTATCAATTGTTGAAGACAAACGAATTTCTTTAATTTCAACAACTTTTTGCTTTTTCTTAGATTCCTTTTCCTTACGAGTTTGCTCGTACTTATATTTTCCGTAATCCATTATTTTGCACACTACTGGATCAGAACCAGGTGCTACTTCAACTAAGTCTAGTTGTTTTTCATCAGCTATTTTTTGAGCTTCCGCAACTGACATAACTCCAAGTTGTTCACCGTTTTCATCAATAACTTTTACTTCTTTAGCTACGATTTCCTCATTGATAGAAAGTTCTTGTTTGATACAAATCACTCCTTATTATTAATTTGCTTTATAAGCAATGGTCCATTTTTTTATGTCTACGCATAAAAAAAGACTTAAGTTAAAGACTTAAGTCACCACATACAATAATTCGTAAAACCTAATTCGTACTAATTATCTTAACCTCTAACACATATATGTTTATGTTAGGGTGAGAAGTGGATGACTTCTTCTTGAACCGAATATTATTATACTATGCTAATAAAATTTGTCAATACTTTTTTGTAAAAACATTCAATTTATGTTAAGCACTTTTTATATTTTTTGTTGACAAATTGCGATTTTGGTATTAAAATAGTTTCGCATGGTATTAGAGGATACCCCGGATGCCTTATAATATCACGAAACTATTATTTAAATAAAATGTATTTGAAATGGAGGGTTAGATAGTACCATGAATAATGTTACACATAGCGTTAAAGCTAGCGAAATTGAAAGAAAATGGTATGTAATCGATGCTGATGGCAAAGTTCTTGGTAGACTTGCATCAGAAGTTGCAAAACTATTAAAAGGAAAACACAAACCAACTTATACAACTAACTTAGATGTTGGTGATTATGTTGTTGTTGTAAATACTGACAAAATGATTTTAACAGGAAATAAAATGGAAGACAAAATATATAGAAGACATACAGGTTACATTGGTAACATGAAAGAATTACAAGCCAAAGATATGATGGCTAAAGATTCTGCGAACGTTCTTATGCTTGCTGTTAAAGGAATGCTTCCAAAGAACAGTTTGGGAAGAAAAATGTTAACAAAATTAAAAGTATACAGAGGTGCTGAGCATGAACAACAAGCTCAAAAGCCAGAAGTATACAACTTTTAAGGAGGAGAAATAAATGCCTAGAGTTGCTAAAAAAGATGTAGCCGTATTTTGCGGAACTGGTAGAAGAAAAACTTCTATCGCTAGAGTTAGATTAATGCCAGGTAAAGGTGCTTTTACTATAAATGGTGAAGATATTGCTGAGTACTTACCTACTGAAGTTTTAAGAGTTGTTGCAAAACAACCATTTGCAGTTAGTGGTACAGAAGGAAAATATGACGTTATAGTTAAAGTTGAAGGTGGTGGCTTAACAGGTCAAGCTGGTGCTATCAGACACGGTATTGCTAGAGCTTTAGTTAAAGCTGATGAATCATACAAACCTGCTATTAAAGCTGCTGGTTTATTAACAAGAGATTCAAGAATGAAAGAAAGAAAGAAACCAGGTCTTAAGAAAGCTAGAAAAGCTCCACAATTCAGTAAGAGATAATATTTTATATATTACAAACCCTACAGTTTCAATTGGCTGTAGGGTTTTCGTTTGTTTAAAGTTCTTTAAAATTATGTGAAATTAAATGCGTAGGCAACAAGTAGGCAACAAGTAGGTAACAAGTAGGTAACAAATTTTAATGATTTTTAATATACTTTTAACATAAAAAATGAGCCTACCTCGTTTAAGAGATAGGCTCAAACAAACTAGCATTTTTTTGCTGCATTTAAAAGTTCTTC
>CAVHNT010000021.1:0-25780 GCA_963637565.1 bacterium | reverse complement strand
GGAAAGAAAATCAATACATAAAAAGTTGCAAATCTGTTACTTTCCTATTACACAAAAAAGAGCTACTTTTTCAAGTAGCTCTTCTTTCTGCATTAACGTGCACGTGCACGAAACGTTTTGTCCTCTCTGTCGTTCCTCCAAGTTGGAACAGAGATATATGCTTCGTTTCCTACAACAAAACCTATTGGTTTTGAGGGGACAAAGGAGAGTTTTTCATTAACTGGTTGCCCAATGAATTCGCCCTCACCCAAGCGGGGCTTTACTTCACGAACAAAGTCAACTACTCTACCAAAGATGTGCAAATTCACATCTTCAGTAATGTTAACTTTTTCAGCGATTTCTTCACTGAAAGGCAAGTTTCTTGCTCCAGCCCAGTTCACGAAACTCCGCACACGAAGCTTTGTAACGTCTTCCTTACTGACAAAGTATAGGAATAGTATGTATGGGTGTCCCCAGTCAGTAGTGCTCTTCTCGAGCTTATACTCGAGAAGAACATTTCCACAGTCTACGACCTCCGGATTTTTAACCCGGTACGTCGTAACCCCAACAGAACCGTTAATTTCAGGTTGGATAGTCAAATTGGCTACCTTTTCAATAACGTCCGTTGGCAGGGTTACAGAAAATTTCTCTGCACGTGCAGAAATTTTCTGCATAATTGCAAAACGTTTTTTCTCTCTCCGTTGTTGCATTTCATTCTTGAGAATTTCGTCGAAAGTGATAGTGTTGTCCATGTTGTTTTCAAACTTGTTGTTAGCTTCCATCATGCATTCTCCCTTCAAACTCTGTTCCAAAAGTTAAAGCAACACGCCGAGAGATAAAAGGTAAATATACCTTTCCTTCTGTCAAGTTTCCCTCGAACAATATTATAATAACATATTTAACATAATATGTCAACATTTGATAACTTTTATTTCATTTTTTGTGCTTTCTTATTTTTTCTATTTCACACATTATCTTTTCAATCGCACCTTTCATTTCACTCTTCTTCGCATGAATAGACATTTCCTCTAATATATCTTTATTATTTATTAATAAATCTATCTGTTCTTTTAAATTTTCATATGTTAAATCTTTTTCTTCTATTATAACGCCAGCTCCACTATCTGAAATAGTTTTAGCGTTATAATATTGATGATTTTCTGCAGCGTATGGAAATGGTATTAATATAGCTGGAAGTCCAACAATCCCAAGTTCTGTAACCGTAAGTGCCCCACTGCGACAAACTGCTAAATCAGCTGCAGACATAACCTCATCCATATTATATATATATTTTTCAATTTTTATATCTGACGTATTGTTAGATATTTTGCTAATTATTTCATCATAATTTTTAGGACCTGTTGCATATATTATACTATAGTTATCAGCCTTGAAATTATTTATTAATTGAATCATTACATCGTTGATTTTTTTAGCACCTTGACTTCCACCAAAAACAAGTACCATTGGTTTTTCAATTCCAAGTTTCTTTTTACACTCGTTTTTTGAAAGACTATCTTGAAGTTTGGTTGGATTACCAGTAAACACAATATGCTTTGCATTTGGTAGTCTTTCCATTGCTTCTTTAAATCCAACAGCAACCACATCAACTTTAGAGGCAAGTAACTTTGTAGTTTTTCCTGGTAATGCATTACTTTCATGTATTAATGTTGGGATTTTCAAACGTAAAGCAGCTATCATTGCTGGTGCAGTGACATATCCACCAGTTCCAACAACCAAGTCTATTTTTTCTTCTTTTATTATCTTTTTTACTTCTGATATTCCTCTTATAAGCTCTATACCAGCTCGTACTTTTGCCTTTATTCCGCTTGTTAAGCCTCTAGCATGAATATATTTTAAATCAAACCCTGCTTTTGGGACTAGATCTACTTCCATTCCACCTCTTGTCCCAACAAATATAACTTTGTTTCCCTCTTCTTTCAGCTTATTTGCAATTGCGAGTCCTGGAGTTATATGTCCTCCAGTTCCACCTGCAGCAACAAGAACGTTCATTACAATCTCACCTCATAATTATAATATGTGTTTTTACATTAAATTGTGTGTTTGTTTTTGCTTTATAAGTTTAAAGCCTATTCTTTTGCCTTTTTTGATGTGCTTTTTCTTGACGTTTTAAATGCTTTAGTTTTTTTAGTGGTTCTTGTTATTTTGCCTTTTTCTGTAGAAACTTTTAATTCAGCTTGCTTTATTATTCCATTTTTATCTGGTCCATTCCATGCAATAAAATCGCATGAACCTTCTGTACCTTTGTTATTTTCACAGATATAATACTTTTTTCCACGCTTGCTTTTCTTTATTAAAATATCTCCACCACATTTTGGACATTTTATATCTAATTTTTCAACTATAGGTTTTATATTTCTGCATTCTGGGAATCCTGGGCATGCCATAAATTTTCCATATTTACCTACTTTTATAACCATTTTTCTTCCGCACTTTTCACATGGGATATCAGTTTCTTCATCTTTAATTACAACTTTATCCATTTCTTTTTCAACAACCGCTAAATTCTCTGAAAAAGGTTTGTAAAAATCAGCAACTACAGTTTTCCAATTCTTCTCTCCCTCCGCGACCTCATCAAGTTTTTCTTCCATTTGTGCTGTAAATTCTAAATCCACAATATCTTTAAAATATTCTTTCATTATTCCATTTACAATTCTACCAAGTTCTGTTGGGTAAAGAATCTTCTTTTCTTTTTCAATGTACCTTCTGTCCAATATAGTTGTTATCGTAGGTGCATAAGTACTTGGACGTCCAATCTTTTTTTCTTCTAATGCCTTTACTAAACTAGCTTCTGTGTACCTTGCTGGTGGTTCTGTAAAATGTTGAGAAGGATTTAACTCATTTAATTTTAATTTTTGTCCTACCTGTAATTCAGGAAGAAGAATGTCCTTTTCTTCTAATTCATCATCATTTCCTTCTACATATAGCGTCATAAATCCAGAAAATCTTATCTTTGATCCGTTGGCTTTGAAAATGTACTTTCCAACCTTTATATCGACTTGCATTGTATCATATACAGCAGATGTCATTTGAGACGCAAGCAATCTATCATATATAAGTTTGTATAGCTTATATTGATCATTCGTGTATTTTTCTTTTACTTCTGATGGCATCATCTCTAAATGAGTTGGTCTAATTGCTTCGTGTGCATCTTGAGCACCTTTTTTAGTCTTGTAATATCTATTTTCGTAATACTGTTCGCCGTATACTTTAAGTATTTGTTCTTTTGCCATACTACGCGCCTCATCAGATATTCTAGTTGAGTCTGTTCTCATATATGTTATAAGACCACTCTCATACAAGCCTTGTGCTATTGACATTGTTCTTTTAATCGCAAATCCAAGCTTTCTAGATGCTTCTTGTTGAAGTGTGCTTGTTGTAAATGGTGGAGCAGGATTTTTTTTCTTTTCTCCACTTTTTATCGAATCAACAATGTATTCTTCACCTTCTATATCTTTTAATATTTTATTTATTTCTTTTTCAGACTTTATATCAATTTTTTTATTATCGCCATAGAAACGTGCAATAAGATTTTTTCTTGATTTTGTATCTTTAAGATTTGCATCAAGTGTCCAGTATTCTTCTGGAATAAATTTTTCAATTTCCTCTTCTCTATCCACTACCATTCTGACAGCAACTGATTGAACACGTCCAGCAGACAATCCTCTTTTTACTTTTTTCCAAAGAAGAGGACTAATTTTATATCCAACAAATCTATCTAAAACTCTTCTTGCCTGTTGTGCATCAATCAAGTTCATATCTAGCTTTCTTGGATTCTTAATTGCTTCTTTAATACCATTACTTGTTATCTCATTAAAAGCGATTCTACAATCAGAATTTTCATCTATCCCTAATATATACGCTAAGTGCCAAGCTATTGCCTCTCCCTCACGATCAGGGTCGGTAGCAAGATAAACTTTTTTTACATCTTTTGAGTCTGTTTTTAACTTCTTTATTAAATTAGCTTTTCCCCTTATGTTTATATACTTAGGTTCAAAATTATTTTCGACGTCTACACCAATTTGAGATTTTGGAAGATCTCTTATATGTCCCATTGATGCTTCAATCTTATATTTACTTCCTAAAATCTTTTTAATAGTGGTCGCCTTTGCGGGTGACTCCACTATAACTAAATATTCAGCCATCTTTATCTCCTTTTAATTTTAATAAAGTGGAAATCTTGATGTTAATTTTAAAACCTCTTTTCCTACCTTTTCTTCATCTTCTCCACTTAATGCCATATCAATAAGTCTTGCTATCTCTTTCATTTCATCTTCTTTCATTCCTCTAGTTGTCATTGCAGGAGTACCAATACGAATTCCGCTTGTGATATTAGGCTTTTGTGTGTCGAAAGGAATTGCATTTTTATTTACAGTTATACCAACTCTGTCTAGTAATGCTTCTGCCTCTTTCCCTGTAATGTTTTTGTTTGTTAAATCAACTAGCATTAAATGATTATCTGTTCCACCAGAAACTAGTTTATATCCTCTATTAACTAATTCTTCTGCCAATACTTTTGCATTTTTAATTATCTGTTTTTGATACTCTTTAAAATCGTCAGTTAATGCTTCTTTGAAAGCAACAGCCTTTCCTGCAATCACATGCATTAAAGGTCCACCCTGAATTCCAGGGAATAGTGCTTTATCAATTGATTTAGCATATTTTTCTTTACACAAAATCATTCCACCTCTTGGTCCGCGAAGTGTTTTATGTGTTGTGGTCGTAACAAAATCTGAATAAGGTACTGGATTTGGATGTAGACCTGCAGCAACAAGCCCTGCTATATGTGCCATATCTACCATTAAATATGCACCTACCATATCTGCTATTTTTCTAAATCTTTCAAAATCTATTATTCTAGGATATGCACTTGCACCAGCAACTATAATCTTAGGCTTACATTCAAGTGCAATTCTTTCTAATTCCTCATAGTCAATATATCCATTTTTATCTACGCCATATGGTACAATGTTATAAAGTTTTCCTGAAAAATTCACAGGGCTTCCATGAGTTAAATGTCCTCCATGTGCTAAGTTCATTCCCAATATCGTATCTCCTGGATTCAAAACAGTAAAATAAACTGTCATATTAGCTTGAGCACCAGAGTGTGGTTGAACATTTGCATGTTCTGCTCCAAAGAGTTGTTTTGCACGATCTCTTGCTAAATTTTCGGCAATATCAACATTCTCACAGCCACCATAGTATCTCTTACCTGGGTATCCTTCTGCATACTTATTTGTAAATACGCTTCCCATAGCTTCCATTACGGCTTTACTTGTAAAGTTTTCTGAAGCAATTAATTCTATCTTTTCGTTTTGTCTTTTTTCTTCTTTCTTTATTGCCTCGTAAATCTCATTATCAACAATTTTTAATCTATCATTTATCATAAATGCACCTCCATCCCTTAAGTATTATAACCATATTAGATGTATTATGCAAGAATTGTTTTATTCAACATGACTTGCTAGATTTCTACCACTAAAAAGTTTTAGTGCTCACATTGAATGTGAGCACTAATTTTTCTTAGGAAAGTATATCTAGAATTATATCTTTTAAATGAACTGGTAGAACGCTATTTTCTTTAAGTATATTTCCAATTTCATTGATTTTCGAATTGTCACATGTAACATTCTTTATACTATTGGATTCTATTATTCCTTTTTCTATTTTCTCGATTTCTATGCCATATGTAATTATCTTTTTGCCAAAATCCTCATAAAACAACTCCTGCTTTAAAATATAATACTTAAGTTCTATAATTCTACTATCAGTTACTTCTACGTCTTCTCCCCCGATGTAGAATCTAGCCAACGCATTTACCCCCTTTTTCTTTTGTTATATTTCTAATTATACGTTTATATCTTTCATTTATTCAAGGAAAATGCATCGCAAAATGTGACATATATCGTCATCATATCTTTTTAATATATACTATCACTTTATTCACCAATTTTCTTTCTTATAAAATATGTTATAAAAAATATTAAACTAGCAACTATAACTATTGTAGGTCCTGTTGCGATTCTTTCAAAATATGAAATAACTAGACCTGCTATTCCCGAAAATAAAGCAAATATTATTGAATACAAATGATACTCTTTCATATTTCTTGCTATATTTCTACTAGCTGCAGCTGGTAATATTAAAAGAGAATTTATTATAAGAATTCCAACCCATCTTATTGAAATCATTACTATAAGAGCAACCAGCACAATAAAAAGATTTTCCACAAGTTTCACATTGACGTTTTTACTTTTTGCAAGTGAAGCATTTAAGCTTATTGAAAACATTTTATTAAAAAATAAAAACCAAAATAAAATTACTAATGCAGCAATTATAATTAAAGAAAATATTTCAGCTGGAACTATATTAAGAATATCGCCAATCAGATAGTTAGAAAACTTTGAAAAATTACCATTCTTTGATAATATCACTAGTCCAAAAGCAAGTGCCGTTGACGAAAAAACACTTATTATTGTATCTCTTGAAGTTATTTTTAAATCTTTAATCTTGTTCAATAATAATGCAAAAATTATTCCAAATATAACCATTGATATTGTTGGATTTGTGACACCCAACAAGGCTCCAACAGCAATTCCTGTAAGGGCACTATGTCCTAGTGCATCAGAAAAAAAAGCCATTTTGTTATTAACAATTACAGTTCCTATAATGCCAAACAAAGGTGTTATAATTAAAATCGCATACAACGCATTTCTCATAAATTCATATTGTAACATTTAAACCTCTCCAAATCTTTTAATAAATTCTTCTGACTTCATAACTTCTTCAACTTTGCCTTTTGCTATAATTGTCTTGTCTAGTAATATTACTTTATCAGCATATTTTTTTACATATTCAAAATCATGTGATACTAATATGATTGCCAAATCGTAATTTTCTTTTAAATAGTTAATCTTTTGGTAAAATTGCTCTTTTCCATTTTTATCGATTCCAGATACCGGTTCATCTAATATTAGCAAATCAGGATACGGCATAGTGGCAATTGCTAGCATAACTCTTTGAAGCTGTCCACCAGATAACGTGTTTATTCTACTATCAATTAAGTTATCCGCACCAAATTCTTTCAAATGTTCTTTTATTTCATCATATAATTTATGATTTCTAGGCATAAAAACAGGATAACGACTGGTATAACTAACAACAACATCATAAACAGTGGCAGGCGAATTCTCAATATCTAATCTTTGTGGAACATATCCAATTCTTATATTATTGCGTGAGTTATTTCTGTCTTTAAACAAAATAGTACCTGTGTGTTTAACTTCACCCAAAATTGCTTTAAGTAATGTTGATTTTCCCGCTCCATTCTCGCCAATTATAACAGTTAATTTTCCACAATGTATATGAATATTTACATTTTTAAGTACTTCTTTTTTTCCAAATGAAACATTGATATTTCTTATCTTTGTACAACAATATCCACATTTTTCACTCATTATTTCAAAGCCTCCATTAACACATCTAAGTTTTTTCTCATCTTTTGTTCATAAGCATCTTTCTCAAAGTTTCCACTTACAACAGGATCTAATTCATAAACACCAATTCCTGTCTCTGAAGAAATCGTATTTGCAGCAGTTTTTAAGTATTGTGGCTCAACAAATATAGCATTAACATCTTTCGATTCTATTTCTTTTATTATATCTACAAGTTCTCCTGCACTTGGACTTGTTCCAGGTTCCCTTTCAATAACAGAAACTATGTTAAGATTAAATTCTTTTGCGAAATAATAGAACGCTTCATGAAAAGTTACTATATTCTTCTTTTGCAATTTGTCTAATTTATTATGCATTTCTTGCCTTAATCTCTCTAGTTTTTCAATATAATTTGTCTTATTTTTTTCATATATTTCTGCATTCTCAGGATTAATTTTTCCCAATTCATCGCATATTTTTTCAACCTGTTCAATATACAAAGACACTGAAACCCACACATGTGCATTTTTGTCGTGTTCGTGTTCATGCCCAGTGTGATTGTCGTCTTGATGTTCTTCTACCTCGCCACTTTCAATTTCTTCATCATCTACAAATGCATTTATAATTTTAAGTTCTGGATAATTACTAATTGCCTTATCTAAAAAGCTTTCCATCCCCCCTCCATTAATTACAAAAGCATCTGCTTTTTCTAAAGTTATCATATCATTAACTGTAAGTTGATAATCATGTAAACACCCTACATCAGGACTTGCTAATGAAGTCAATTTAACCCCTTCCACTCCATCTACAATATTGCTAGTCGCAATATACATTGGGTAAAAAGATGTAACAATATTAAAAGTGTTATTTTCTTCATATTCTTTTGTATTTGAACATCCAACCAAAATTGCTGCTAAAACAATTAATGTCAGAAAAAAAATAAGAAATTTTTTCATTACTCCTCCTAATATAACAAGTTTGCCTGTTGGAAACTTTACTTAAATCCAACAGGCAAAAATTTATTTTCGCATTTCTTCTATAACAAATTTTCTATCATTGCTTCTGAAAATGGCTGTCCCAGCAACTAATATATTTGCACCAGCCTCTTTAACATTCTTAACATTTTCTAAGTTAACTCCACCATCAACTTCAATGTCCAATTCTGGCTTTAAACTACGCAAAACTCTGACTTTTTCCAAGCAAGATTCTATCATTTTTTGCCCACCAAATCCAGGTTCAACAAGCATCACAAGTACAACGTCGATTTTCTCTATGATTGGCATTATATCTTCTATTGAAGTATTAGGTTTAATCGCCACGCCTGCTTTAATATCATGTTCATGTAAATAATCAATAATCTTATCTGCTGTTTCATTATTTACAGTTTCTATGTGAAAAGTAACAACATTAGATAAAACTACATCTTCAAGCCAATTTTGTGGATCCTCTACCATTAAATGAGTGTCCAAAACTAATTTTGTTGAATCATGTGCCCTCTCAAGCATTTCAAGTCCCGGAGTTTCATTATCAACAAACTTCCCATCCATAATATCTATATGTATATAATCCGCTCCAGCTTTCTCCACATCAGAAATCTCTTCTTCTAATTTATTAAAGTCTGCTGCAAGAATGGAGGGTGCAATTTTTACCATTTTTTATCCCCCTTCATTTTTTCAAAAAGAAGTGTATATCTTTCATATCTACCTTTGTCAATCTTTCTTTTTGCAACTGCTTTTTTTACGCCACAATTCAATTCTTTTATATGAGTACATGATCTAAACTCACATTCTTGCACAAATGGTGCAAACTCTATAAAATATTTACTCAAATCTTTATGACTTATTCCATCTACATCAAAAGATGAAAAACCAGGCGTATCTGCAATATAGCTATTCTCAGAAAAATCAAAAAGTTCAACATGTTTTGTTGTATGTTTTCCTTTCTTTAACTTATCTGACGTTTCGCCTTCTTTTGAAACCTCTTCATTAAATATATTATTTGTAAGTGCTGATTTTCCAACACCAGAATTTCCGCTAAATGCAGTAATTTTGTTTCCTAAAATTCTAGCAATTTTATCAATTCCAATACCATTTTTTGCCGTAGTTGTTATAACTTGATATCCTATATTTTCATATACTTCAATAATCTCACTATAATCAGCTTCCAAATCTATTTTATTAATACAAATAACTGGTTCAACTCCATTTTTTTCGGCCATAACAAGCTGTTTATCTAATAGCATTAAATCAGGAGTTGGATTAGTTGCCGCAACAACAATAATAAGTTGATCAACATTGGCAATTGGTGGACGAACAAATTCATTTTTTCGTGGCAATACTTTTTCTATAACATTATTATTTGTGTTAGCTTCAACCATATCGCCAACTAATATTGACATTTTTTTATATTTTAATAATCCTTTAGCAGTACATTCAATTACTTTTTTATCTTCTAATTTTACTGTATATAAATTTGATTGAATTCTTGTTACAATACCTCTCATATTAGCTCCTTTTAAATTTAAAGTGGCATCTCAGATTTTAATACATCATCTATATACACCTTAAGCATTGCACCAGAAACATCACTTACTTCTACTTGAATTTTTCCATCACTTCTAGAGTGTTCGGCTTCATATTCAACCTTCTTGCCTATTGAAGTTCCTTCTAGAACAACCTTAACATTAAACTTAGTTCTTTCGCCCATATTACTTAAATCTAAAGTAACTTTTCTTTTCTTTGTAGCTGTTTGATTATTCTCAGAAGGATTTGATTTGTCATTATCACCTGTCTCTGAAGAATTTCCATCTAGCTTATTTACAATTATAGTTACTGTTGACAATTCTGATGTACGTTCACCATTTTCAGGAGATTGACTTACAACAATACCATCTTTCTTATCTTTTATTTTGATATATTCAACATTAACCAAAAGCTTAGCAGCATCTAATGTTTTTCTAGCTTCTTCTTCTGTGTATCCTAATACATCTGGTACATCTACCATTCCTGTATCACCAGAACTTGGACCTTTGCTTACATAAACAACAACAGTTGAACCTTTTTCCACTTCAACATTAACCTTTGGTTCTTGTCTTATTATATCTCCTGATTCAATAGTGTTATGATATTCATAATCTTCTTTGTAAACAAGTCCTGCTGTTTCTATCTTCATCTTTGCTGCTGTTGTTGTTGTAAGTGAAGAAACATCTGGAACTAATACCTTTTTTTCACCCTTACTTAATCTTATACCGACTACAGCACCTTTTTTCAATTGATAGCCTTGTGCATACTCTTGATATATTACATAACCTGCTGGGTATTCTGTACTTTCTACATTTGCTTGTACTTCTAATTTCAATCCCAAATCAGCAAGCATCTTTTCTGCTTCGTCTTTGCTATAACCAACAATAGCAGGGACTTCAACATTTGAATTTCCACCCAAAATCTTAGTACTAATCGCACTTCCAGCCTTAACACATAAGAAAAATACAATAACAAAAAATGCTAGATAAACGGCAACCTTAATTAATGCTTGTTGCTTTGTTACATGTTTTTTACTTCTTCCCATATTTTCCTCTTCTTCCTTGTTATTTTTTATATTATAATTATTATTTTCTTCTTTAGTATCATTAATTCCGACTATAGGAACTCTTTGAGTAGGAAATTCAGAAGTTAATGCTATATTATTCATATTTTTTAAAGTTATATCATCCGGATTTTTTAACAATTTCATCAAATCATTATACATATCATCAGCTGTGGCATAACGATTCGAAACTTCTTTTTGCATAGCTTTCATTATAATTTGATTTAACCCTACTGGTATATCTTTGTTTAATTCAATAGGTTCTTTTGGAATCTCTTGTAAATGTTTGATAGCTACAGAAACTGGTGTTTCTGCATCAAATGGTAATTTCCCTGTACACATTTCATAAAGAACAACACCTAATGAATATATATCTGATTTTTCATCTGTATATCCACCTCTAGCATGTTCTGGTGAAAAATAATGTACAGAACCTATCGTACTGCCAAATGCATTTATAGTCGAATTAGAAACCGCCTTAGCAATTCCAAAATCGGTGACCTTTGCTACTCCGTCCTTCGTTATTATGATATTATGAGGTTTTATATCCCTATGTATTATATGATTTTTGTGTGCTTGACTCAATCCAGAAGCTATCTGTGCGGCAATTTTCACCGCATCTCTCCATGGTAATTTTCCCTTTTCGTTTATTATTTCTTTTAATGTTTTTCCCTCTATTAATTCCATAACTATGTAGTGCATACCATTATCATTTCCAACGTCAAATATAGAAACAATATTAGGATGCGATAAACTCGCAGCAGATTGTGCCTCAACTTGAAATCTTTTTATAAACTCGGCATCATTCGCAAATTCATCTTTTAAAATCTTAACAGCAACATATCTGTTTAGGACTCTACATTTAGCCTTATACACTGTAGCCATACCTCCAGATCCAATCTTTTCTAATATTTCATATCTGTTTCCTAGTACCTTCCCAACCATATCCATTTATAAAAACCTCCACTAATCATTAAAAATCAGTATTACACTTATATTGTCATAGCCACCGTTCTTCTTTGAATGACTAATTAAGTTATTACATGTACTTACTAAATCGTCTTTTCCATTTACGACCTCTTCATAAATCTCATTAACTTTAATCATATTAGTTAATCCATCTGTGCACATAAGTAAAATATCATCTTTCAAAAATCCTTTTACCATCACGTCTGGTTCAACTGTTTCTTCACACCCCAAAGCTTTTACTAGCATGTTTTTTTGAGGGTGATTTTCTGCTTCTTCTCTTGTAATTGTTCCATTCTGTACAAGTATCTGAACATATGAATGATCTTTTGTGAGTTGTCTTATAATATGCTTTCTAATTCTATAAATTCTGCTATCTCCCACATGTCCAATAAATACTTTTCCTTTATACAATATTGCTACAACAATAGTTGTACCCATTCCACCATATTGTTCATTTTCTAAAGATTTTTCATAAATGTATTTATTAGCTCCTACAATAGTATCCTTTATTAAATCTTGAAGAAGAATTCTATCTTCTTTCACTTCATCAAATTTTTCTAATATCAATTGCTTGACGTATTCAATTGCCATGCTGCTTGCAACTCCACCAGCATTTGCTCCACCCATGCCGTCAGCAACAATAAAAAGTTTTGTATCATCATTAATCTCTGGCATATAAATTCTGTCTTGATTTTCTTTCCTTTGCATGCCAATGTCAGTTATTCCATAGTATCGCATAAAAAAACATCTCACCTCCCGTTTGGTATAATTAATCAAATTAATTATACATTCTTTATATAAAATAGTCTACATTTATTTTGACAAGTAATTTTACAAAATAAATATTTAATCTTGCTTATCTCTAACCAATTGGCCACAAGCAGCAGAAATATCAGAGCCTAATTCTCTTCTTATAGTTGCTACAATTCCTCTATCATTAAGAGTATCTCTAAACGCCATCATTTTCTCTACACTACATTTTTCATATTTGCCATCTTTTATCTTATTTACAGGAATTAAGTTTACATGACAAAGCATGCCATGTAATAATCTAGAAAGATGGATAGCATCTTCATGGCTATCATTAACGCCTTCTACTAAAGCATATTCAAAAGTAATTCTTCTATTCGTCTTATTAGTATATCTTCTACAAGCATCAATTACCTCTTTAATAGAATATTTTTTGTTTATTGGCATCATTTCACTTCTAACATCATCTCTACTGCTATGTAGGGAAATACAAAGATTACATTGAATATTTTCATCAGCAAACTTATCTATTCCATCAACCAATCCGCATGTAGATACGCTAATATGCCTTGCTCCTATATTCAATCCCTTAGGATCATTTATTAATCTTATTGCTTTCATAACGTTATCATAATTATCGAAAGGTTCACCAATTCCCATAAATACAACATTCGATACTTTTTCACCTGAATGCTTTTCTATTTTTAGTATTTGACTAATAATTTCACCTGGAGTTAAACATCTCACAAATCCAATTCTTGCAGAAGCACAGAAATTGCAACCCATTTTACATCCAACCTGATTAGAAACACAAGCTGTATATCCATATTTATATTTCATCAATACACTTTCAATTCTATGTCCATCATTTAGTTTAAATAAATATTTAATCGTACCATCTTTTGATTTTTGGAAATCATCAATTTCAATACAATCAAGAATATAATTATTTTTTAATTTTCCAATTAATTCTTTTGACAAATCTGTCATATCATCAAAAGTTTCAATATCTCTAAAAAGCCATGCAAATATTTGCTTTGCTCTAAACTTCTTTTCTCCAAGTTCTACTAATTGATTTTCTAATTCTTCTAAACTATAATCTCTTATATTTTTCATTTTTTCTCCAATACAGCAATATAAAATCCATCTGTTTCATTAACATTAGGAAATAATTTAGTTTGCTCAACTAACAAAAAATCACTATGTGTTAATAAAAACTTTTCTATCTGCTCTTCATTTTCTCTTTTTAGAACTGTACATGTGCTATAAACCATTCTTCCTCCAGGTTTTAAATATTCAGAACATGTATCTAATATTTTTTCTTGTACACTCATTAATTCTTCAAAATCCTCTGGTTGTCTTGTCCACTTAATATCTGGCTTTTTCCTTATCACTCCAAGCCCACTGCAAGGCACATCTAACAAAATCTTATCAAATTTTTCTTTATAATTTGGCATAGTAATAGTTGCGTCATGAACTGTAGCATGAATAATATCTATATCCAATTTTTTTGCTGCTTCCTCTACAAGTCTAACTCTATGCGGATGAATATCCCACGCCTCAATTTTGCCTTTATTATCCATTATTTCAGCAAGATATGTTGTTTTTCCTCCAGGAGCACTACATGCATCCAAAACAACATCTCCAGCCTTTGGTGCAAGCTTTAAACATGCTAGCTGTGCTGCTTCATCTTGTACAGTAAAAAGTTTACCTTTAAAATCCGACATTTTCTTAACTTTAATACTATCTTCTAAATTACCCTTCTTGCAATCGATTTTCTTTAACAACAATAGTTTGTATAATTCATCTCTTGTAGTTTTTAGTCTATTACTCCTTAAAGTGATTTCAGGAGTAATGTTGTTTGCATTTAATAACTCTGTAACAAATTTTTTATCGTATTCTTTTAATAATTCATCAACCATCCACAAAGGATGAGAAGTAACTATTGATATTATCTCATCTTCAAGAATTGGCTTAGTTGCTATATAAGCCAAAAGTTTTTCCATTTCATTCTTTTCAATTTTTCTTAAAATCGCATTTACAAACTTGCTAGAAGCTTCATGTCCATATTGTTTTGCTAGTTTTACACTTTCATTAACAGCAGCACTCTCAGGCACTTTATCTAGAAACACTATTTGATAAATACCTATTCTAAGAATATTCAATATCCATGGCGATATCTTTTTTATTTTAATACTAGAATACATTTTTATTATTTCATCTAATGTAATTTTCCACGTTAACACACCATATACAAGTTCTGATGCAAACGCTTTATCTACTGGTTCCAAATCAGATTTATTTAACTCCTTATCTAATGTCACATTAGAATAACCTTCTCCAAACTCAACTTTATAAAGTACGTTTATTGCTAATTCTCTAGCGTTCATTAAATAATACATCCTTTCTTTAGTTTAAATCATTTGGTCTTTTTTCATTCTTGCCAAAATAATACAAAATTGCTTCAACAATTCTTTCACATGCATTGCCATCTCCATAAGGATTTGCAGCCTTTGACATCTCAGCATATGCTTTTTCGTCAGTTAACAATTTTGTTGCCTCTTCAATTATTGTATTTTTATCTGTTCCAACTATTTTCACTGTACCTGCTGTAACAGCTTCTGGTCTCTCAGTCTCTGTTCTTAAAACTAGCACAGGTTTTCCTAGTGAAGGAGCCTCTTCTTGAATGCCTCCTGAATCTGTCATAACCATATATGATCTATTCATTAAATTATGTGTTGTAATAACATCAAGAGGTTCAATTAGATGAACATTTTTTACTTCTCCCAAAGTCTTAGTAGCAACATCTTGAACAGCAGGATTTAGGTGTACAGGGTATACAACCTCAACATCTTTAAATTTTGTAGCAATCTCTTTAACAGCGTTACATATATTTTGAAGTGGTTCTCCTAAATTTTCTCTTCTATGTGCGGTCATAAAAATAACCTTTTTATTAAAGTCTATTTTTGAAAGTACTGGATGTGTGAATGTGTAATTTTCTTTAACAGTTGTTTTAAGTGCGTCAATTACAGTATTACCAGTTACATATATGGTTCCTTCATCTATCATTTCTCTCAAAAGGTTTGATTTATTATTTTGCGTTGGTGCAAAATACAAATCAGCCAAATTAGTGACCAATCTTCTATTCATTTCTTCAGGATATGGAGAATACTTATCATAAGTTCTTAAACCAGCTTCAACATGTCCAACCTTTATCTTACAGTAAAATGAAGCTAATGCAGCTGAGAAAGTTGTTGTTGTATCTCCATGCACTAATATTAAATCTGGCTTTTCTTTATTTATTACATCATACATTCCTTCTAACACCGCAGATGTTATATGTGTTAGTGTTTGTTTATCTTTCATGACATTCAAGTCATATTCTGGTTCAATTCCAAAAGCTTTTAAAACTTGATCAAGCATTTGTCTATGTTGAGCTGTAACACACACTACAGTCTCAATATTTTCATGTTCACGAAGTTTCAAAACTAATGGACACATTTTAATAGCTTCTGGTCTTGTTCCAAAAACAACCATCACTTTTATCTTTTCTTTGTTTAATACTTCTCTAACATCTTTATTTTTTACCATGGTCTTTTTTCCTCCAAACAAATCTCTAGAACCTAAAACAGAAAGAACAGCAAGTATTGCTACAAGCATTATTACTTTCCAAATACTACTTTCTAATATTACAACAGCTAAAATTCCAAGTATTGCTGTAACTGCATATAAAACTAAAACAGCCTGTTTTTGAGTTAATCCGGCATCAATTAATCTATGATGTAAATGTCCTCTATCAGCTTCCATTATTGATTTATGATGAGAAATTCTTCTAAAAATTGCAAACAATGTATCAAAAATAGGTAATCCCAATATTACAACCGGAAGTATAATAGCCATGAAAGTATATGTTTTTGCCATACCAATCATAGAAACAGTCGCAAGTATAAAGCCTAATGAGTTTGAGCCAACATCACCCATAAAAGTCTTAGCAGGATTAAAGTTATATGGAAGAAATCCAATAAGTCCTCCAAGTAACGCAATTGTCAAAAGTAATGGTAATTCTCCAGAGCCATTTAAAATAAATATAACACTTAAAGAAAGTGTAGAAATAGCAGAAACACCAGTTGCAAGTCCATCAAGTCCATCTATTAAATTTAATGCATTTGTAACCCCAATAATCCATCCAAATGTAATAATTATTGATAGAATATCATTTAAGCCGTATAACGTTAAAAATGGAATGTTAATATAACAAATTCTAAGTCCACTTGCAATTACAACAATTGCTGCAACCATTTGTGCAATCAACTTCTGCCAAGCTTTAAGTTGATAAACATCATCCAAAAATCCAACAGATGCAATTATTGCAAGTCCAATAAAAAAGCCAAATAAATTTGTCGTATCAGCTATTCCACCAGTTAATAACATGTATATAATTGAAACAAAAAAACCTAAGATAAATGCGAGTCCGCCCATTCGAGGCATTGTCTTAGAATGAATCCTTCTTGCATCTTTTGGTATATCTACTGCTCCAACTTTATAAGCAAGTTTTATTGTAATCGGGGTTAAAATTGCGGAAGTAAGTGCCGCAAGTACAAAAGTAATTAATATATTTATAGCCATAATTTACTCCTTTTCATTTTCATATTCTTCAACTATCGCAAGTCTTTCTGCATATATTCCATTTAGAAATTTCGCATTTTTCCATATGTCAATTCTCTCTATCGCTTCTGGCAATGTCACAAAATCAGCACCTAATGCTAGTACATTAGCATTATTGTGTTCCTTTGCAGAAAGTGCCGTCTCATTATTATAACATATAGCACATCTAATTTTCTTCACTTTATTTGCAGCCATAACCATTCCAATTCCAGAACGACAAATTAATATCCCCGCTTCACATTCTCCATTTGCTACTGCTTCTGAAACTGCAATCGCTACCTTAGGTTCTTCTAAACCTCTAGATTCGTCAAAGGTTCCGAAGTCTTTTAATTCATTTCCATAATGAGTTCTTAATTCTTCTTTTAATTTAAATCCACCATGATCAGCACCAATAGCTATCATAGTCACTCCTCCTTATCATTTTCTTTCGTTTTCTAATTTTTCTATAACGTTTTCTATCAATGTATTCAATTCTTCAGCACATTTTTCATAAGTACTCTCATCACAGCCATATGGATCAGCAACATCTCCAGCCATTTCTAAATATCCTTTTAGTGTATATATCTTCTTTATATCATTACTATTGTGTGCAAAATAAGCAATATGATGCAAATGAGATGCAGACATACACAATACCAAGTCTGCACTTTCAACATCTTTTAAAGTTATTTGTGTAGGAACATGTTTCGAAATGTCTATATTGTATTTTTCTCGCATAACTTTAACAGCATTTTCAGATGGTTTTCCAATCTCCACATCGGCTGCTAAGCCTACGGATGTAGCATTATATTCCTCTGGTTTGAAACCATGTTCTTTTATTTTTTTATTAAAAAGAGCCTCTGCCATCGGACTCCTACAAGTATTTCCTGTACAAACAAATAAAATATTAGCCATAAAATCACCTCAAACCCATATATCCCTAATTATACAACAAATATAAAATTTTGCAATAGTGGGAATAAAAGGTATTTACACCTAAATATCGATAATATATAATCTAATAGAACTTTTATTAATGGAGGTTAATATGAATAAAGTAAATATTTTAGGAGTTAATTTTGATAACGTAAACATGCAAGAAGCGGTTGATATATGCAAATCTTTTTTAGCTACAGATACTGGTCACTTAGTGGTAACACCAAACCCAGAAATAGTTATGAAAGCAAAGGATAATATTGAATTTAAAAATATAATAAACAACGCTGCACTCGTAATCCCAGATGGAATAGGGATTATAAAAGCAGGAAATATCTTAGGGACACCTTTAAAAGAACGTGTCGCTGGATACGATTTAATTTGCAATCTGTTTGAGGAAGGAAAAGACGGCTCAATTTCTTTTTACTTTTGGGGTAGCAAACCAGGAATTGCAGAAAAAGCAAAGCAAAAAATAAAAGAAAAATATCCAAATCTTAACGTTGTTGGCACTCATAATGGTTATTTTAATGATGATGAAGAAAAAGAAATAGTTAAAGAAATAGCGGAATTGAAACCAGATGTTTTACTTGTAGGACTTGGAATGCAAAAACAAGAAATGATAATAAACAAATACTTAGACAGCCATATGTTTAAGATTGGTATCGGCTGTGGCGGAAGTATTGATGTCATATCTGGAGAAGTAAAACGTGCTCCAAAAATATTTATCAAAATGCATTTAGAGTGGTTTTATCGCCTTTTAAAAGAACCAACTAGACTAAAGAGAATGATGATTCTTCCGGAGTTTATTAAAGAAGTTAAGAAAGTAAAAAAATCATCATAAATACTTACCTATCAAGAATGACTGAAAATCAAAGATTTTCAGTCATTCTTTCCTTTAGAGTTTTTGAATGAAAGGGAAAAATCTCTTGCATAAATTAATGTTTTTTATACAATTTATATTTTCACAATTATTCAGGTGGTTTTATCATATTATATAAAATTGGGCTATCTGAAAATATTTATATTATCAAATTATAAATAAAAGTAATAATAGCACAAGTAATCATTCCAAACATTGTTGGAAGTAATACTGATACAACAGTCCATTTTACGCTTTTTGTTTCTTTTAGTATCGTCAAACAAGTTGTCGAACAAGGCCAATGCATAAGAGAAAAAATAATTGTGCAAATTGCTGTATTTATTGTCCAGCCATTTAAAAGTAATATGTTCTTAATTTCCATCAAATTGTTAATTTGTGAAAGTTCTCCGGACAAAGTATATGCCATCATTGCTATAGGAATAACAATCTCATTAGCCGGAAAGCCAAGAATAAATGCTGCAAGCAAAACCCCATCCAAACCGATTATTCTCGCAAATGGATCAAGAAAATCAGTTATATATTTTAAGATTGAAACATCCAAAATATTTATATTTGCTAAAAGCCAGATAACTATTCCGGTTGGTAGTGCCACCAAACCAGCACGCCCTAGTACAAATAATGTTCTGTCGAAAATCGAACGCACAATTGTGCTACCTATTTTAGGAACTCTGTATGGTGGTAATTCTAATGTAAAAGAAGATGTTTCTCCTTTTAATAATGTTTTAGACAATAATTTTGATGAAATAAACGTCATCATTATTCCTAACAATATTACTAAAAGTAAAATTACAACTCCAGCAAAAGAAGAAAATGCTCCTGTATAGCTTCCAATAAGAAACATAGAAATAATTGAAATCATTGCTGGAAATCTTCCGTTACATGGAACAAACGCATTTGTAAATATTGCAATCAACCTTTCTCGTGGCGAATCTATTATCCTCGCTCCAACAACACCACATGCATTGCATCCGAATCCCATACACATTGTCAAAGCCTGCTTTCCACATGCATTACATTTTTTAAAAGTTTTATCCATGTTGAAAGCTATTCTCGGCAAATATCCTAAATCTTCAAGCAATGTAAACAGCGGAAAAAATATCGCCATCGGCGGAAGCATCACAGAAACAACCCATGTTAAAACTTTATATCCTCCACCGAAGCATAACACCAGTAACATACTCTGGAACTTTTAAAAAATGAAACAGAGTATATAATTTTTCTCCCAAACTTTCAAATAAATCATATAAAATTTCTGTTGGATAATTAGCTCCTACTATTGTTATCCAAAATATAATTGCAAGTAGTATAAGCATTATTGGTATTCCTGTTGCTTTGTTAGTTAGTATCCTATCAATTTTTCTATCCTTTTCGGCATAATCTTTTTTATTAAACGTAACAACTTGATTAGCTATATCCTCAGACTTTTTAATATATTCGATTGTTTTATTCGAATTTAATTTATTAACCATCTTTCCACACTTTTTTTCATATTTGTGTGTAGAGAAATTACCAAGTTCATCAATTAATTGATCTAGACCATATTTTTTTCTTGCACATAACGGAATTACAGGTACCTTTAAAATTTTAGATAACTTTTCATAGTCTATTTGTATCTTTTTCTTTTCTGCTTCATCTATCAAATTTACACACACAATAACATTCGGTGTTACATCCAGCACCTGCAATACAAGGTTCAAATTTCTTTCTAAACACACAGCGTCACAGACAACAACTATTCCATCATAGTCATCCTTAAGTATAAAATCTCTTGTTATCTCCTCTTCTTTCGAATGTGATATTAGCGAGTATGTACCCGGCAAGTCATATATCTCAACATGATTTTTTCCACACTCACATTCTCCAATTGCACTTTCAACAGTCTTGCCTGGCCAGTTTCCTGTATGTTGTTTCATTCCAGTTAAAGCATTAAAAACTGTACTTTTTCCAACATTAGGATTACCAGCCAATCCTATCTTTAAAGTATTATTTTTCATGTTCAACTCCCACCCTATCTATACTAATACACTTAGCATCCTCGTCTCTTATAGCAATAACAGCACCTCTTATTAAATAAGCTTTAGGATCGCCACATGGACTTTTCAAAACACATTCAACTAAAGTTCCATTTATAACTCCAATATCCAATAATCTTTGATACAAATTTGAAGAATTATCAATAGATACAACTACTCCGTTTGTCTCCAAGATTTAATTGATTTAAGGTCATTCTTCCACTTCCTTTGATATTATATTTTTACATATTACATGTTATGTAGTACTAACTCTGGTCGTTACTATAAGTTTCAAAAATCGATAAATTTCGTGTATAAAATATTAGTTATAATATAAGATAAAAGCTTGTAATTTGTTGTTTACAGTTACATTTTTTTGGTATAGAATATAATTCGTATAAGGGTAATTATATATAGGAAAGGAATTTTATATGTTTAGCATTACTACAAATTCAGCAAATGAAACTTTTGCACTCGGTCGAAAGATTGCACCTTTTCTTAAAAAAGGTGATGTAATAGTTTTATTGGGTGACTTAGGTGCCGGAAAGACACTTTTTGTTTCGGGTTTGCTTGATTTTTATAATAAAAAAGATGAGGTTTCTAGCCCAACATTTACTATTGTTAATGAATATAATTTAAAAGATGATCTTACTTTATTTCATTTTGATGTTTATAGATTAGAATCATCTGATGAATTTCTTGCAATAGGTGGAGATGAGTTCTTTGATAAAGGAATCTCTGTAATCGAATGGGGAAACAAAATATCAGATGTTTTACCAAAGGATTCATTATTTATAAATATAGAAAAAAATCCTGATGATGTTAACAAAAGAATTTTTTCATTCACTTCATCTAGTGATAAATTTGATGCTTTATTCAAGGAGGTAAATTAAAATGAAAATTCTAGCAATTGATACTTCGGGAACTAATTGTAGTGTTTGCATATTGAATGATGAAAAAGTTATTTGTGACTTTAATTTAAGTACAGGAACAACACATTCACAAACACTTCTACCAATGATAGATACTATAAAAAAATTTTCAAATATAGACTTAGATGATATTGATGTACTTGCATGTGGTATCGGACCTGGTTCTTTTACCGGACTCCGCATAGGAATAGCTACAATTAAAGGGTTTGCATTATCACTTAATAAAAAAGTTATCGGTGTTCCAACTTTAGTGGGACTTGCTTATAACACATCATATTTTGATGGATATATTTGTTCTGTATTAGATGCAAAAAACAATAATGTTTACGCTGGAATATTTAAATATGAAAACGGAAAACCTATCTTAAAAGGAAATTATATTACAGAAGACGTTAATACATTGATAAATATCTTAAAAGAAAAGAATGACAAAATTTTATTTGTGGGTGATGGTGCTTTATCTTTCAAAGCGAAGTTTGAAGAAGCATTAGGTGAAAGAGCTTTCTTTGCTCCTATACACCTAAATAACCAACTTTCATCTTCTATAGCAAAAGCAGCTCTCGACAAAGCCTTGCTTAATGAATTTGACGATTATAATACATTAAATCCTCTTTATTTAAAGAAATCACAAGCCGAAAGGATGCTTGAAGAAGATGGAAAAAATAACAATAACTAAAATGTCAAAAGATGATTTAGTTGGAATTTACGAGGTTGAAAAAACAGCTTTTCCTATTCCATGGCCGATTTCATCTTTTGAAGAAGAACTAAAAAACATGCTCGCTACTTATTTAATTGCAAAAGTCGATAACAAGGTAGTTGGATATATTGGTTTGTGGTTTGTTATGGATGAATGTCATGTTACTAATATTGCTGTTCACGCTGAATACAGAAGAAATAAGATAGCATCTAAATTAATAGAAGAAATGCTTATTCTCTGCAAAGAACACGAAACATCATACATACTGCTTGAAGTAAGAAAAAGCAATTTGCCAGCTATTAATTTATATAAAAAATTTGGATTTAAAGAAGATTCTATCCGAAAGGATTATTACAAAAATCCAGATAACACACATGAAGATGCAATAATGATGTCATTAGAACTATACTAAATAAATTTTAAAAATACAAAGGAGAAAATATCATGTCAAGAATTAAAGAATTAAGCTATACCCAATTAAAAAAATCTTGTGACCCTGCTAGTTTTAAATTTAAAACAACCAAAGAGTTGGAACCTTTCGCTGGTACAATAGGACAAGCTCGTGGAATTAAAGCAATGGAGTTTGGTCTTAACATTGATATTAAAGGTTATAACCTATATCTAGAGGGACCTACAGGTATTGGAAAAACAATTTATGCAAGAAACAAACTTGAAACATTAGCAAAAACAAAGCCAGTACCTGACGATTGGTGTTATGTATATAACTTTGAAAATCCTAATGAACCAATTGCAATTTCTTTACCAGCAAAATTAGGTAAAGAATTTAAAGATGATATGACTCAGTTTATAGAAAATATCAAAGTAGAAATAAAAACAGCTTTTAACAATCAAGACTTTGCCGCAGAGAAAGCAAATATTGAAAAGGGCGTTGAAGAAAAGAAAATAAAAATGATTGAAAAGCTAAACAAAGATGCGGCTAGACAAGGTTTTGAAATAAAGAATACACCTTCGGGTATATATTTCTTGCCAATGATTAATGGCAAAACTTTAACAGAAGATGAATTCAATGCATTAGATGATGCAACAAAAAGTGAATTCGAAAGACGCTCTGTTGAAATACAAAAAGAAACCATAGACGTAATGTCTAAGATTAAAGAATTAGAACGTAAAGCAAATGAAAAGATGAGTTCTTGGCAAAATAATATAGCTCTTTTTGCTGTAAGTATACAAATAAACGAACTTAGAAACAAATATAAAAGATTCGCAAAGATTCAAACATTTTTAAAGGATGTTCAAAAAGATATCTTGTCAAATCTTACTGAATTTATTGCAGAACCTCAATCACAGCCTCAGATGCCAATGCCACGAAATGATGTTCTTAAGCCATGGCAAAAGTATCAAGTAAATTTATTTGTTGATAATTCTAATTTGGAAGGTGCACCTGTAATAATAGACTCTAACCCTTCTTACTATAACTTGTTTGGAAAACTTGAATATGAAAACACTTATGGAACACTCAGAACAGACTTCACATTAATCAAACCGGGATTGATTCATAAGGCAAATGGTGGTTACATTGTATTACAAATAAGAGATTTGCTAACAAATCCTGTTATTTGGGATTCATTTAAAAGAATACTTCGTACAAAACTAATCTATGTAGACACTTTAAAAGATTACCAAATGAACACTGTTGCAATAGCTTCTTTAAAGCCAGAACCTATTCCTGTAAATATAAAAGTATTATTGATTGGTCCATCTAACGTTTATTATCAATTGCTTAACTTTGATGAAGATTTCAAAAAATTATTTAAAGTTAAAGTAGAGTTTGATGAAGAAGCACCTAGAACTGATGCGAATATGTTCAAAATCGCACAATTCATTCATAACTTTTGTGAAAAAGAAAAAGCTCCTCATTTTAACGCTGGAGCAGTAGCAGAGGTCATAGAATATTGTTCTCGTAGTGTAGAAAATCAAAATAAACTTTCAACTCAGTTAAATGATATAACTGAATTACTCGGCGAGGCTTGTACATGGGCAAAAATGGACGGTGCAAAAACAGTTACTGCTGCTTATGTAAAAAAGGCAGTAGTTGAACGTATTGAGAGAATAAACAAATATGATCAACGATTAGTTGAAATGATTCAAAATGGAACTATAATGATAGATACTGATGGTCAAAAAGTTGGACAAATCAATGGTTTATCAATAATGAGTATTGGTGATTATTCATTTGGAAAACCAGCAAAGATAACTGCAAACACATATGTTGGTAAATCAGGAATAGTTAATGTTGAAAGAGAAGTTGAACTAAGCGGAACATCACATTCAAAAGGTGTAATGATTCTAGCGGCTTACATTGGTGAAAAGTTTGCACAAGAAAGACCTCTTTCTTTAACTGCAAGTTCATGTTTCGAACAAATGTATAATGGCGTTGATGGTGATAGTGCATCAAGCACAGAATTGTATGCTATACTTTCAAGTTTATCAGATTTACCAATAAAGCAAAACATAGCTGTAACAGGCTCTGTAAACCAAAAAGGTGAGATTCAACCTATAGGCGGTGTAACCGATAAAATAGAAGGATTCTTTAGTATTTGTAAGTTGCGTGGATTAACAGGAGAACAAGGTGTTATGATTCCTTATCAAAACATTAAAAATCTAAACCTTAATGATGATGTTATTAAAGCTGTTAAAGATGGAATGTTCCATATATACGCTATAAAAAATATAGATGAAGGAATCGAGCTTTTAACAGGTGTCCCTGCTGGTAAAAAGAACAAAAATGGAGAATACACAGTTGGTACTGTAAATTATTTAGTAAATGAAAAATTAAAAAAATATTCTTCAAAAACAGAGAATGAAAGATAATTATAATAAAAGAAGCGAGTATGTAGAAAAAACTGTGTAAACTAATGAAAATAAGATCCTTTCTATGTTAGAATAAATATAAACATAGGAGGGATTTTTTTATGGGAGAT
>CAVHNT010000020.1:0-11747 GCA_963637565.1 bacterium | reverse complement strand
TCGAAAACTCTCGAGAGTCGAAAGAATGAAAATCGAAGATTTTCATCTTTCTTGTTACTTTATTAAATCATATTTTTCGTTTAAATATGTGCTTGTTTCTTCAAGATTTTTAAATGAGTCCTGACGTAGTAATTCATACACAACTATTGCAACAGAATTAGATAGATTTAAAGAGCGAAGATCTTTTTTCATTGGAATTCTTACTGCATTATCTAGATTATCAAGCAACAATTCCTCAGGGAGTCCTTTTGTCTCTTTGCCAAAAAGAACAAACACCTCATCAAATTTTGAATAATCAACATCTGAATAGCACTTTTGCCCCTTTGTAGTCAAAAAATACATATTATTGGTGGCAAAAGGGTATTTTTCTAGAAATTTCGCAAGTGATTCATGTTCTTCTATATCAACTTTATCCCAATAATCTAATCCAGCACGTTTTACTTGTTTTTCAGATATATCAAAACCAAGTGGGTGAACTAAGTGCAATTTACAACCTGTAGCTGCACATGTTCTTGCAATATTTCCTGTATTTTGTGGTATTTCAGGTTCGACCAAAACAACATTTATTTTCATTTATATCATCCTTTTTTAATATACTTTAATTAAGATAACATAAAACTTGTCGAAAATCAATCTGTTTAGCACTTCTGTTTGACTTAAATAGTATAAATGGGTATATAATAACAACGTTGGATGGCTTAATGGTTGGTTTAAAAAATTTTTCAAAAAATGAACACATAAATATGATGAATTTCATATTTCATGTGTTCTTTTGCTTTCTATTTCAATAATTGATTTTTATTTGTGGAAATATTGCCAAAAAGATAAAAATGTGTTAAAATACTACATGTCGTATTAAGGAGGAATTGAACATGAAAGGTTTAGAAAATGTAGTAACTTTTTTACAAGTTATAATTGGAATAATTGTTGTTATCTTAGTTTTATTACAACAAGGAAAAGATGATGGAAATATAATCTCTGGATCATCAAACAAAGGTGGTTCTATGGGATCTAGTAAAGAAGCTAGACTTGCAAAATTAACTAAAATCATGGGAGTAGCTTATATTCTATTTACAATAGCTTCAGGTTCTCTTATGTTGATAAATCGTTAATTTTTAAGTGAACTTTTATAAATATGTATTTATTAGGAACGATTAGATATCTATCGTTCCTGTTTGCGTTATGCTGATATTCATGCGTATCAACAAAAGTATTGAAGGACTCCTAGAAATACACCAGTTATACCAATTATATAAATTATTATGCCAGACAATATTTTTCTGTTCTTAAACTCCCAGTTCCCATACGGTAGGGCATATAGTCCAGAGATTATACTAAGAATGGTTATTAGCATTGTATATGAAAACATATATACACACTCCTTTTAGCTTTGATTTGGTAATTTATGAAATACGATTCTAGATATATCCAAATCAACTTCTACTTTTACATTAAATTCGGAATTTTTAAATATTTCTTGCCAGTGTAAATCCTCATAATCTTTCCATGTTAAGCATTTAACTTTAGCATATTTTCCAATTCCAACAATGTCACTATCCATTTTTTTAATTTCATTTAAATATTCATATATGTTTGATGTTATTTTTTCTTGTATTACTTTTTTTAATTTTAGCTTGTTTTCTGGATTCAAATAGTTTGTAGTGCTATTACTTGCTTCGAGATGTGCATTTATAAATAATGTTATATCAACTTTTGGAACCTTCTCTTTAACATCCACATTTATTTTGGTTGGTGTATATTGTCTGATCGTTGCAGTGGCAATTGATTTTTCGTCTTCTGGATCTTTAACAGTTACATTTCCTCTTTTTAAAGCATTTGTTAATAGAAGATGAGCATCAGTTATTTTTGGCGGTATTTCACCAATCATTGTTCCGGCTTTAAAAACAGCCAAGCCTTTAAAAACAGATTTATCTTTTTCATCATCAGAGTCAAAATCGTTTAATTCTTCTGATGATATTTCTCCAATCATAGTTGATGCCTCTCTATCAATAGATTGTGCATTTGAATAAAAACTTATAAGTTCGGAGCCTATTGATTCATCTGTATAGTTAAAAGAACTTAAAATTAAACTGTAATATCTTGCTGGATTTGTTTCTAGTACAGGTGTTATTTGGTTGAAAAAATCAGATGCTTTTCCTCTGCATATGGCCACAGGAGTTTTTGGCCTTATGTCTGCGTTACTCAAAAGTCCGTTTATGTGACCACTTAATCCTTTTTTAGCAATTTCCTCAGAATATAAGATTATATTGATGTGTGATAAATTCACTTCTTTGCTTGCCATCGCATTTACGATTGAATTCCCCATAAATAGTGAAGATGCAGATACAGTATAAGTTGTGTACGTTTCTTTACCAGAAGAATTATTTTCACCAGCAATTTTTACTGGAATTGCTATTTGGTAAGTTATGTTCAAATTTTCACCATCACTGTCGTCATCTTCGCCATTTTGTGCTTCACCAACATCAAGACCTATTCCTATTACATATGCTAAATTATCTAATTCTGTCTTATCATAACACCCTGTTAAAGACAAACAAATAATTATAAAAAATAGTATTTTAACTAGTTTCATTTTTTCGCATTTTCCTTTCTTTAATGTTTGCAATTATTAAAATTACAAGTGGGCAAAGAAAAAGTAATATAGGCGTTAGATATAAAAATACAATGTTTCTTATTTTAATTATTTCTATATACGAAGATAGCATCAAACTAACACATAGAATTATTATAAGCACCGAAGGAATAAGTCTTTTGCAATACTCAATTTTAAATACTTTTTTTAATATATTTACAATAAACAATACTGCTGTTGTAAGATATATAAACGTTGCGACTAGCCATATTAGTACAAATATTGATTCTACACGTTGAATGAATCGACCGTAAGATATTAATCTTGTTATCTCATACAAAGGAAAGTAATTTTCAGTAACCGTAGGATATGGTATGATTCCTAGCAATAAGAAAAAGGATATAATTATAAAAAAAGATATTAAAGCAAATGCTTTTCTAACAGTTTTGTTCAAGTTTTTTAAATTTGGTGCAATTAAAGAAAATACTATTAGACTTTCATACCTCCCGAATCTGGTAGCACCATTTAAAAATATTTTTCCTATTCCGTTTCCGAAGATTGGTGTAAAGTTTAGCAAATCTATATTATCAAACAAAGAAAATAGCATGGCTAAAAATCCAATTGCTACAATAGGTGTAACAACAGCACTAACACGAAAAAGTCCTTTTATTCCAAAAAGTGCACCCAAAAATGCAGCTGCTATAAATAGCAAAGAGATGTACGAAGAGGGAGCATCTGTAAATAAAATATTACGAATGTTTTCATTAAACTCACTTAATGTGAAAATAGAAATGCTGAAAAAATATACTATTATTAACAAAGTAATCATATATTTTAATGTTTTGCCACCAACAAATTCGGAAATATCGATTATATCTTTGTTTTTAAATTTTGAATATAATTTAAAGTAAACAAAAAGATATAATGCCATTATTATAGTCATGTACAAAACCTGTATAAGTGTTCCTGTTCCGAAATCTTCACAAACAAAAGTGGGAACTGTTAAGATAAGTGGGATAACTGCAATACACCCAAGTGCAGAAATAGCCTCCCAACTGCTCAATATGCCATCTACAATCAAATTAATGCTCCTTTCTAAATCCATTTGCGTGAAATATTTGGCTCCGTGCGTTTCTTTTTAGGTTTTAAGAAAACAGGGCGATATTCTCTTTTCCATATAGGAGATGATAAAAGATCATCTTTTAATGCTCCCTTTCTGAGAGGAGAAAGAGGAGTTAAATATGGAACTCCAAAAGAAGTTACACTACAAACAGCACAAAGATGCACGAAAATTCCTATTGCAATTCCAAAGAAACCTGCAAACCCACCTAAAAATATATAAATAAATCGCATTATTCTAAAGCCGTAACTTAAAGAAAAATTTGCTATACTAAATGTACTTATTCCTGTTAATGCAACTATGATTACCAATATAGGACTAACAACATTAGCACTAACAATTGCTTGACCTAATATTAAAGTTCCAACAATACCAAGTGTTGGACCAACTGGGGCTGGTGTTCTAATACTAGCTTCTCGTATTATTTCAAAAGCAATTTCCATAATTAAGAGTTCAATCATCATAGAAAACGGGACCTTTTCTCTCGTACCGTGCTATGGTAAATAATAAATCAGTTGGTATCATTTCTTGATGAAAATTGCAAATTGCTATATAAAGTCCAGGCAAAAAAATAGAGAAGAATATTGCAGGGAATCTAAATAGTCTTATTAAAAGTGAATATGGAAATCTAATGTACGAATCTTCGGATGAATGAGTGAAGTCCGAGAATACCGCAGGTACAACTAGTACATTGCTACTACCTTCAACGATAATAGCGACCCTACCTTCCATTAGATGTGATGCAACCTTATCAGGTCGTTCTGTGCTTAGTATTAGGGGATCTATTAGATAGGTTTTATCTTCAATTAATTGCATCAATTCACCGCTATCTATTAAATAATCTATAGATAAAGAATTTATTCGATATTTCACTTCATTGATTATGGACTCATTCGTAATTGTTGATATATAAGCAACTGCACATTTTGTTTTACTTTGATTTCCAACCTCTAGAGTCTCAAATATTAAGTTTTCATCTTTTACAAACTTTCTTATTAATGCTGTGTTAGTTCTAAAAGTCTCTATAAAAGCTTCAGATGGGCCGTCTATATTCATTTCATTTTCTGCTTTTGTAACACTTCTTGATGGCGGCTTTTTAACATCACAGATTATAGCAGTATTTAAAGTATCAACAAGCAAAGCTGCGTCGCCGTGTAAAACACTTGTTACTAGGTCAGCATATTTTTCTGTAAATGCAACTTGTGATTCGGATAAAAACTCTCCGGATATAATATCTTTTAAATCAGGAATATTTTTTTGTTTTAAAACGCTTTTTGTATTTAACTCCACAATATGTTTCGCCATAAGTTGCTTGAGTAAATATCCATTTATTAAAGTTGTATCTACCATACCGTCATAAAATATAAGTAAGGCGTTATAATTAGAATCATTTATATTAATTTCAAAATACCTAAATTGAATATCGTTTGAAGTAGGATAATGAAATATCTTTTGCAGGAACTCTACATTTTCACTAAGTTTTGAGTTTATATCTTTTTCTTTGCTTAATGTTGGAGTAAAAGAATCATCATTTATTCTAAACTCTTCTTTTTTTCCGAGTGGGGATAAATTTAAAAAAGTTTTTCATAATGCACGCTCCATTCTTTAAAGTATTTTGTGTAAAAATATGAAAAAAATACATTTATAGTTTATTTTGTACATTGTTCAAATTTCTTGACAATGGTGCACATTTGATAGATAATTTACTATAGATAAAATTTTTAGGAGGTTTATTTATGAATCCATATGATAAGGTACATGAATTAGTAAAAGCGATAAAAGAAAGCAATGAAGTAAAGGAATATTTGGCTTTAAAAGAGGAATTATTCAAAGACGAAAAAAATAAAGAAATGATAAAAGAATTTAGAGATAAGCAAGTTGAAGTTCAAAGCTTACTTATGCAAGGTAAAGAGGCTGAAAAAGAAAAAATTGAAAAACTTCAATCTTTATATACAATATTAGCATCTAATGTTAAAATTAAAGAATTCTTTGACAAAGAAGTAGCTTTTGATGTAATGCTTTCTGATATTTATAAGATTATTGGTGAAGCACTAAAAGATATTATTGAATAAAAAGTTGCAGTAAAGCGTACTTAGGAGGAAATATGAAGATACTTATAAAAAATGGACATGTTGTATCAATGGTATCAAATATAAAAAAAGCTGATATATTGATAGAAGATGATAGAATAAAGAGAATTGGGTTTATTGATTGTGAAGCGGATAAAGTAATAGATGCGACAAACAAAATTGTCATGCCAGGACTTATAAATGCACACACACATGTTGGAATGTCACTTTTTAGAGGAGCTGCAGATGAGGAAGAACTTATGACTTGGCTTTCAAAGAGTATATGGCCAGTTGAAGATAAAATGACAGCAGGAGATGTTTATTCGGCATCTTTACTTTCAGGAATAGAAATGATTAAAAGCGGAACAACAACATTCAACGACCAATATTTCTTTGAGGATGAGACAGCAAAAGTGGCAGATTTGCTTGGGTTAAGAGCTATTCTTTCACGTTGCATAATAGGAGAAGGCGAGGCTGCATTAAAAAGAATTGCAGAAGCTGAAGAATTTTATAATAATTGGCACAATAAGGCGGATGGCAGAATTAAAGTTTGCGTTGGCTTACATGCTCCATATACATGTCCACCAGAAACAATAAGAAGAGGAATAGAACTTGCAGATAGACTTGGCACACCAATACATATTCATTATTTGGAAACGAAAGATGAAGTTAAACAAATGAGGGATATGTATAATATGACTTCTACAGAATATTTAAAGAAGGCTGGAATGTTTAATTATCATGTTATGTTAGCACATGGAGTTCATATTGATAATGAATCTCTTGAAGTTCTAAAAGAAATAAGTGGTGGAATAGTTCACAATCCAATATCAAATCAAAAGCTTGGTAGCGGAATTGCGGATGTAAAGAGACTTAGAGAAAATGAAATCAATGTTGCACTAGGAACTGATGGACAAGGTAGCACTAATACTTTAGATATGTTTGAAGAAATAAAGAGTGCTGCATATTTACAAAAAGTTACATACAATAGTGCAAAAGCATTATCTGGAGAAGATGTTATAAAGATGGCAACAATAGAGGGTGCCAGAGTGCTTGGGATAGATAGTGAAGTTGGTTCACTAGAAGAGGGCAAGAAAGCAGATATAATAATAATCGATACCAACAAACCACATTTGTGTCCAATGCACAATATTTATTCATTACTTGCATACTCTGTAAATGGTGCAGATGTCGAAACATCTATCATAGATGGAAAAGTTGTAATGGAAAACAGACGAGTACTAAACGTTGATGAAAATGAAGTTATGAGAGATTGTAGGAGAATAGCCGAGAATCTTTTTAGAAGTTAAAAATATATGAGAGGAGGGTTATATATGGTAAAGAAATGGGAGTGCAATAAAATTGATGAAGAAAAAATTGAAGAATTATCAAATGAAAATAATATATCGCGTTTATTAGCTAAAGTGCTAATTAGTCGAGGATTTAGTGATACCAAAGAGGTTCAAAAATTTTTAAATCCCAAACTTGAAGAATTATATGATCCTTTTCTTATAAATGATATGGAAATAGCCGTAAATAGAATAATAGAAGCCTGCGAAAAAAAAGAAAAAGTAACTATATATGGCGACTATGATGTTGATGGAATAACTAGTATAGCCGTTTTAAAAAGCTTTTTGCTTGAATTAGGAATGAACGTTGAACATTATTTGCCAAGCAGGTTAGAAGAGGGATATGGACTAAACAATGAGGCAATAAAAAAAATTTTTGAGCAAAGTACAACATTACTGATAACAGTGGATTGTGGAATATCTGCATATAACGAAATTGAGTATGCAAATGAGCTTGGAATTGAAGTCATAGTAACAGATCATCATGAATGTCCAGAAAAATTACCAAATGCTATAGCTGTACTTGATCCTAAAAGAGAAGATAGTACCTATCCATTTTCTTCACTTGCCGGTGTAGGAGTTTCATTTAAATTAATACAAGCAATATCTTACAAATTAAATTTAAACAGAAAAAAATATTTAAAATATCTAGATATAGTTTGCTTAGGGACGGTAGCTGATATAGTTCCACTTGTTGATGAAAATAGAATAATAGTTAATTATGGTCTAATTCTTATGAGACAAACTAGAAAAGTTGGATTACAGGAATTAATAATAGCATCAGGATATAATAAAATAGATTCAACATCAATTTCGTTTGGCTTGGCACCAAGGCTTAATGCATGTGGAAGAATGGGAAAAGCTGATTTAGCATTAGAATTAATTCTTACAACTAATAGAGAAGAAGCACATAAAATAGCACTTGAATTAAATGAAATAAACAAAGAGAGACAGGAAGTAGAGAAGAAAATAATAAATGAAGCTATCGAAATAATAGAAAGAGATAAATTATATGAAAATGGAATAATTGTCATAAGTAATGAAAATTGGCATCACGGTGTAATTGGTATAGTTGCTTCAAAAATAACAGAAACATATTACAAACCTAGTATATTAATCTGTATGGAAAATGGTAAAGGAAAAGGCTCTGGGAGAAGTATAGATGGATTTGATTTACACGGTGCATTGTCTAAATGTAGTGATTTGCTAGATAAGTTTGGTGGCCATGAAATGGCAATTGGACTTTCGATTGATGAAAGTAATTTAGATGAATTAAAAAAACGTTTATTCACGATATCCAAAGAAAGTAATATTGACGAGATGCAACCAATTATACGAGTTGATGCTAAAGTTACATCAGATGATATTTCGTTCGATACCATAAAAGAACTTGAAACATTAGAACCATTTGGTGAAGGAAATCCATCACCAATATTTATGTATAGAAATTTAAAAGTAGATAGTGTAAGAGCATTGTCTAATGCGAAACATTTAAGAATGGTACTTAAAGATAAGAATTATAGATATGATGCAATAGCATTCAACATGGGAGAAAAAAGGCATAGCATAGATATTGGGAATAAGGTTGATATTGCACATTCGCTTGAAATTAATCACTTTAATGGTGTAGATAAAATTCAATTAAATTTGAAGGATATAAAAAAGAGTTTGTAGGCTTTAATGAAAGGATGATGGTATATGGCTACAATTCAAGATATAATATCAAAAGTAAAAAGTTACAATAAGAAATCTGATACAAAATTAATAATGCGAGCATATGAATATGCTAATGCACTTCATACTGGTCAAAAAAGAAAGTCAGATGAGCCATATATAATACATCCACTTGAAGTAGCATATATAGTGTCAACATTGGAGCTTGACGATAGTGCAATTTGTGCTGCTCTTTTACATGACGTTGTTGAAGATACTAGTGCTACACTTGATGATATAAAAAACGAATTTGGCGAAGAAATTGCAATGCTTGTTGATGGAGTAACAAAGCTAGGAAAGATTGCAAATTATATTGATAAAGAAGAAGAACAAGTTGAAAATTATAGAAAATTTTTCATGGCAATGGCAAAAGACATAAGAGTTGTCATGATAAAGCTTGCAGACAGACTACATAATATGAGAACACTAAAACATTTGAGTGATGACAGAAAAGTGGCAATAGCCAAAGAAACAAGACAATTGTATGCTCCACTTGCTAATAGACTAGGTATATATTCAATAAAATGGGAACTTGAGGACTTAAGCTTATTATATCTTGAACCGGATGTATACAAAGAATTAGTAGAAGGAATAAATTCAAAACGTGCTGAAAGAGAAGCTTTCATAAACGATATAATAGTAGAGATTAGAAAAAAATTAAAAGAAGTAAAAATAGAAGCTGAAGTATATGGACGTCCAAAACATTTGTACAGTATATATAGAAAGATGCAAAAAGATAACAAAACCTTAGATCAAATATATGATTTATTTGCAATGAGAATAATTGTTAACTCGGTAAAAGATTGTTATGCTGCACTTGGTCTTGTACACGAATTATATAAGCCAATGCCAGGACGATTCAAAGATTATATAGCAGTTCCAAAGCCCAATATGTATCAATCACTTCATACAACATTGATTGGAAAAAATGGAACACCGTTTGAAATACAGATAAGAACGTGGGACATGCACAGGGTTGCAGAATATGGTATTGCTGCTCACTGGGCATACAAAGAAGGAAAGAACATATCTGCATCAGATGAAAAATTATCATGGCTTAGAGAAACGCTAGAGTGGCAAAAAGAAACAAATGATGATAGAGATTTTATGAACAAGCTAAAATTTGACTTGTTTGATGAATATGTATTTGTTTTTACTCCAAAGGGAGATATTAAAGCATTGCCAGCTGGCAGTATACCAATAGATCTTGCATATTCTATCCATGAACAAGTCGGAAACAGAATGGTTGGTGCAAAAGTAAATAATAAAATGGTGCCAATAACTACTCCACTAAAAAATGGTGATATAGTAGAAATAATAACATCAGACAACACAAAAGGCCCAAGCAGAGACTGGATAAAGATTGTAAAAACAACACAAGCCCGTAGTAAAATTCAAAACTGGTTTAAAAAAGCACAAAAGGTTGAGAATACAGCTAAAGGCAAAGAGCTAGTTGAAAAAGAATTAAAAAGAATTGGAATGTCTTTTTCAGATTTATTTAAAACAGAATGGGTAGACAAAGCATTACAGAGGTATAAATATAATACTTTAGATGATTGCTATGCTGCGATAGGATTTGGAGCTATATCTCCAGCAAAAATAATAACAAGACTTCTTGAAGAATATAAAAAAGAGCATAAAGAAGAAGAAATAGAAAAGAAAATTGATGAACTTCGTGAAACAAAGAAAATAGATAGAAGCAAAGTATCAAAAACAGGTGTTATAGTAAAAGGAATAGATAACTGTTTAGTTAAGCTATCTCGTTGCTGTAATCCGCTTCCAGGTGACGATATAATAGGTTATATAACAAAAGGAAGAGGAGTATCTGTTCATAGAGCGGATTGTGTAAATTGTAAAGAATTGTTAACAGATGAACAAAGGTTAATTGATGTTTCATGGTATAAAGAAAACAATGCTTCTTACGTTGCTGAATTAGAAGTTTACGCAAATGATAGAGACGGACTGCTTGCTGATATAACTGTTGCTGTTGGGGAATCGAAAGCAAAGATAGTATCAATAAATGCTAAAACGGTTCAAAACAATCGAGTTGCAATAATAAATTTAGGAGTTGAAGTAGAAGACATAGATATGCTTAATAAAGTTATAAAAACAGTAAGAAAGGTTGATAGTGTCTATGATGTACATAGACAAAAGTAGGAGGCAGGACAAAATATGATAATGAAGACATTTAGAACAAAAGTCGGAGTAGCAGATTTGTATACAAACATGTATGTTATCGCAGACGAAAAGACAAAAGACGGAATATTAGTAGACGCTGGTGGCGGAACTGATAAAATAATTGAGTACATAGATTTGATGGGTATAAAACTAAGATACATTGTTTTAACACATTGTCATGCAGATCATATATTTGGATTAAAAACATTAAGAAAAGAATATCCGCGTGCCTTAATTGTAATTAATGAAGAAGATAAAGAAGGCATGACAGATCCAACAATAAATCAATGCGAAATTTTAGGTGTAGATAACAACTTTATAGAAGCAGACTTAGTTGTAAAAGAGGGAGACATCATAAAATTTGGCGAATTGGAGGCAAAAATAATTCATACGCCAGGACATACAGCTGGAAGCATGTGTATACTTATTAATGATGCTTTATTTAGTGGAGATACAATGTTTAAACACATATATGGTAGAACAGATTTAAAAACAGGTTCAGAAAGAGAGATAATGTGGTCAATAAAAGATAAATTGTTACAACTTCCAGATGATACAATAGTGTATCCAGGGCACGGACTAACAACTATAATAAAAGAAGAAAAAGAAATTTACTTAAATGAACATTGTTAATAGAGATAAAAATTAAAAAAAATAAAAAGAGGAGAGATAAAAAATATGAACAAAACACTTGAAACCGTTGAGGCTGTACACACACACACACA
>CAVHNT010000019.1:1591-3160 GCA_963637565.1 bacterium | reverse complement strand
ATCTCCCATAAAAAAATCCCTCCTATGTTTATATTTATTCTAACATAGAAAGGATCTTATTTTCATTAGTTTACACAGTTTTTTCTACATACTCTATTGATTTGACTAGCTTTTCTTTATTTTCAATATGGAGCTTCTAACGGGAGTCGAACCCGTGACCTCATCCTTACCAAGGATGCACTCTGCCAGCTGAGCTATAGAAGCATTAAAAATGAAAACTTAAAGTTTTCATTTTATTGCTCTTTGCTAACAAAATATCATAAATATTTAATATTATAATTTTCATTTAAAATTACATATCTTCTTCTATGTATTTGCAAGCTTTTTTCTTTATTCTTTGCACTGCATTATCTACTGCTTTCACATGTGAATCAAGTGATGATGCAATCTCAGAATAAGATTCCCCTTCTAAATATTTACTTAAAACCTTTTGTTCAAAGTCGCTTAATATTTCGCTCATCTTTGTTTCTATTTTTCTGTATGTTTCAGCTGTTGTAATAGTTTCTAATGGATCTGGTACTGTTTCCATGTCAAGCATTTCTATAACAGATCTATCGTCTTCATCATCAAATGCTGTTTTATTCAAAGACAGGTACGAGTTAAGCGGTATATGCTTCTGACGCGTTGAGGATTTAATTGCTGTCATTATCTGTCTTTTTACACACAAATCAGCAAAGGCTTTAAACGACACATCTTTATCCACATCAAATCCTTTTATCGCTTTGAATAGACCAATCATTCCCTCTTGTATTATATCTTCTTTTTCTGCACCAACAATAAAAAATGGCTTTGCTTTCAAATACACGAAATTCTTGTATTTTTCCATTATTTTATTTAGTGCATTTTCGTCTCCAAGTTTTATCTTTTTTATATATTCTCTGTCTACCTCATTTGGTTCTTCTGTTTCAGAGTTTACACAGCCCAATGTTTTCTTTCTCACTTACCTTATAACCTCCCAAAAACTCTTACATTTTGTATTATACAAGGAGTTTAGAGTTAAAGTCAATACAAATAAAGCAAGAAAGATGAAAATCTTCGATTTTCATTCTTTCGTCCCTCGAGAGTTTTCGACTAATAGGAGAAAATCTCTCGCATAAATTAAAGTTTTTTATACAATAGGAAAGAAAATTAATACATAAAAGGTTGCAAATTTATAATTTCCCTATTGTATAAAATAAAAGATTTGTCCACAAAAAGCAGGTCATGCAACTGACTTTTTGTGGACAAACCATTATGTGTTATTAATAAGTTCCTATATAAGGTTTCTTATTACCGATATATGCACCTTTTTAATTTTAAACAACGCTATAAGGATTTGTATCCTTAACTAGTATTTCTACCATATTTGTTAAAATATAAAAACATTAAAATTCATTATCTTAGTTTCTTTTTTTAAACTAGCGTCACTATCTAGTCGAATAAACTTACTTTTAAATACCTCTTTTCAATCTAAACGCTCATAGCAATCTGTGAAAATAAATTTTACTTTTTATTATTTTAAAAATAATCATTTAAAATCGATAAAACAATCTTTCTCCTACAAATATTATTCAAAAGATATGCCATATC
>CAVHNT010000019.1:0-1581 GCA_963637565.1 bacterium | reverse complement strand
ATTCTGCAAAGTATGTATTACTCGTGCACATTCCGAATTTTCATTTTCAAATTCGCTTAACTATCAACGAGTGAAGTCTCCTCCACTTCAAAAGTATTTTATCATTTTAGTTTTCTATTGGCAAGAAATTTTATATAAATTTTATCGATTTTTTTGTTGTTTTTTCTACACCATCTTATATAATCAAATTATAGATATGGAGGGATTTCATGGATAAGAAAATAATAGGTGTTATTGTAATCGTTGTAGCAATGGTTGTTGGTCTATTTATTGGTTTAAATGATACTAGTTATATTAAAGAGACTAATTCCAATAAACTATTTTCTGGTGATAATGATGAAAAAACAAGTGGTGATATAACTGAAAATATATCAGGCGAAACCACTATAGATAATTCAGGTGAAACAATTGAATCTGGTGAAATTATTGATATTCCACTTGTTAATGAATTTGTTCCAGACAATGTTCGTGCTGTGTACGCAACTGGTTGGGTTATGGGAACTCCTTCAATAAGAAAAAATATGATTGATAAAATAAAAGAAAATGGTTTTAACGCGATAGTAATAGATATAAAAGACGAAGCTGGTCAACTATCTTACACTTCTGAAGTTCAGACGGCAATTGATATAAAAGCTTCAAAAAAAATGATTTCAAATATTAAAAGTGTAATAGAAGAATTGAAAGAAAACGAAATATACGTAATTGGAAGAATTGTTACGTTTAAAGACCCTATATATGCCTCAAACGTAACAGAAATAGCATATAAAAAATCAGACGGAACAATATGGAAAGATTCAAATGGTAGAGCTTGGCCTAATCCTTACAACACCAAATCTTGGGACTATCCAATTGCACTTGCTAAAGAAGCTGCAACACTTGGTTTTCAAGAAATACAATTTGACTATATTAGATTTCCATCATCTGAAGGAAGAACAAAAACAATAGCTTACGGTTTTGATTCTGCAACAAAGTCGAAATCAGATACAATAAATGCTTTTTTAGAAAAGGTAATGGAAGAACTAGAACCATACAATGTTTCTGTATCAGTTGATGTATTTGGAATTACAACAAAACGTGATGGTGATTTTGAAAATATAGGACAAGATTTCGCAAAGATTTCAAAAATTGTTGATATAGTTTGTCCTATGATTTATCCTTCGCATTATAACTTTAATGAATATGGAATTGCAAAACCAGATTTGAACCCGTACAAACTTATTCAAAAATCACTAGAAGATGCATATAAGAGATTTAATACACTCGCGAGTGGTGACGCAACTGTAAAATTTGCAAAAATTAGGCCTTACCTTCAAGACTTCACTGCTAGTTGGCTTGGAAAAGGAAATTATTTAGTATATGGAGAAGAAGAAGTTGCTGACCAAATTCAAGCAACATACGACTGTGGCATATATGATTTTTGTTTGTGGGATCCAAATAATAAATATTGTTATACAGCACTAAACAAGGTCTCAATTTCTAGCGAAATAACTAATAAAATATATTAGTTATTTTTCTTCCCTATTGCACAAGAAAGATGAAAATCTTCGATTTTCATTCTTTCGTCCCTCGAGAGTTTTCGAC
>CAVHNT010000018.1:36274-57323 GCA_963637565.1 bacterium | reverse complement strand
TTATACGCCTGTGCATCTGTTATTTGTGAGCCCTCTGCTGCCATTTCTCCCCTTAATGTTATTGCTTTTTGAGCTATCGCATCTTGCACCTCAGATATGTTTGTCACAAACTTTGAATAGTCTGCTTTTCCAATTGTGCTTGTTGAATTATTGAATGCTATTGAAGCCATTATTATTACCACTATTATTGTTATTACTAATGCTATTAATGATACTCCTTCCTCATTTCTTCTTAATCTTTCCATTTTCTTCATCCTTTCTTTTTGTTTTTTTACAATCATTTAAATAAATCTTTGTGTTTGTTTTTTGACTGATGGAGCACACTGTGCTCCGCTACATATTTTGCATTTTTATTTAATGTCCTATTACACAAAAAGACTAGATTAAGCATATATATATATACTTAACCTAGTCTAAAAATTCATCCATCATCTATTAAAATTTGAGTATCAAAACAAGAACCTGCATCAAAGCTACTGCAAGTTTTTTCATTTTCTTTAGTTAAAAATGTATTGTGTGTGTGTGTGTGTGTGTGTGTGTGTGTGTGTACAGCCTCAACGGTTTCAAGCATTTTGTTCATTGTTTATCTCCTCTTTTGTTTTCTTTTAGTACTTATATTTTATCACATCACCCTACGTTTTCAAGTATTATTTAGGTATAGACAAAAGATTAACGTTGGATAGTCTATTACATTTTACTTATAGTCCACATGTTGACTTTTTTTATAAAATGAAAATAAAATAACTTTGGGTTGAGATAATATTTTTCGAATGCATTTAGAATAAATAATTACAAAAGATAAAAAATTAAAGTAAAAGGAAAGATTTTATGGAAGAAAACAATAAAAAAAATTTAACAAATTCTGGAATAGATAGACAAAATATGCTTAATAACCCTATTGCCTTAACAGCAATTCAAAACGAAATCCATATTCCAGGAACCTTATTTGAAAATGAATATAAATTTACTAAAAGGCAAATAGCTGATTTTTATGAAGTAGATGAGAGAACTATTGATAGATATATTGAACAATTTAACGAAGAATTATCAAAAAATGGATATGAGATTTTAAAAGGAAAACGACTTAAAGATTTTATAGCTTTGTATAATTCTAAGGTCGACGACATCAATGTCGTCGACCTACCTAAAACTGTTCCAGCTCTAAGCGTTTTCAATTTTAAATCTTTTTTAAATTTAGGTATGCTACTAACAGATAGCGAAAAAGCAAAAGTGATTAGAGCTTTAATACTTGACATAGTTATTGATGTAATAAATAAGAAAACTGGTGGAAATACTAAATACATTAATCAAAGAGACGAAGATTTTATTGATTCAGCTTTTAGTGAAGAAAATTATCGTAAAGAGTTCACTAAAGCCCTAAATAATTATGTTGTACCTGGTAAATCAAAATTTTCTATATATACTAATAAAATATATGTTAGCATTTTTAAGGAAAATGCGGCAGAATATAGAAAAATATTAAATTTGCAAAAAAAGACAAAACAAGGGATACCTTTTACTCAGAAATACTCAATGTTATTGCATCTTATGAGATTGGACTAGCTAGTGAACTGCAAATTGCATTTAACAAAAAAGGTTCATTATTAGAATATACAGAAGTAGATGAAATATTCGAAAAATTCGAAAACCAGGCTTTATGGATTCCAACTATAAAAAAGGCCCGCACTAAAATGGCAAGTAGGGATTTAGCTTTTAGAGATGCTTTACACGAAAAGCTTGTACACTATTTAGAACCTTTAGAAAAAGAAGAATTTGAAAGATTTTTAGGTGAAAGAAGTAAAGATTTATCGGAACGTTTAGAGGAAGCTCAAGATGTACTAAAACGTTTAAAGGAGCGTGAATAATTATGATTATTTACTTTCCTAAAGAGCAAATTAAAGAAATTCATAAAAAAACAATAGAATATAGTGGTGGTGGAAACATTGGAATATTAGACATTGGTAAGGTTGAGGCAGTTCTAGAACATATTCAAAATGATGATTACTATCCAACTTTCATAGATAAATTAACTCATTTATTTTTCTCTATCTGTAAATTTCACGCTTTCGCAGATGGAAATAAACGACTAGCAATAACTTTAAGTTTAAATTTTATTTTAATTAATGGTTATCTATCTATTTCTCAATGTTTTATGTGAGAAACAGAAAATATTAGTTATCATGTAGCAGCTGGCAATATTGATAAAGATTTACTTCACGAAATTCTAGAAGCAATTGTATATGATAATTGGGAAGAAAATGAAGAACTAAAATTAAAATACTTTAATGCTATTAATAAATAAATTACTAGACAAATATTTGACAACTTTTTGACAACTTTCTAGTGCCATTTTTAATCATTTTTGCCGTTTTTGGTATCTCAAATTGAACCTTAAAAGCAAAAAAATATAACCTAGTAACCGTTGAGATTACTAGGTTTTATTTATATTTGTTATGGTAAGCCTGGAGGGATTCGCCATCCGCTCCGCGTATTAGACTTCGCTTGCTAGCAAGCTCTGTCAACTCTCTAAAAAAGCTCCACTGGAGCTTTTTCTTTACGTTCGTTGCCCTCTCGGGTTCGAATCGTTTATATTTCTACAAAAAAAAGACACTGCATGTTTTAATGCAGTGCCGTTGGTGAGCCTGGAGGGATTCGAACCCCCGACCCACGCCTTAGAAGGGCGTTGCTCTATCCAGCTGAGCTACAGACCCATGTGCTCACAACACTTAGTATATTAGCACAAATGTTACCAATTTGTCAACAAAAATTACATAAAAAGTCAAAAAATATAAATGGCAATAATAACTTTCTCTATCACTTATTTTTCCTCACATTATATATACATTACTTTTCATTAACTCTTGCAACTATTACAGTCATATCATCCTTGGTAATTCCAAAATTACTGTCTACAGCTTCTTGCAATATTATATCTGCTAATCTTTGAGAGCTTGTGTTTTTTACTGCTGCAATTACCTCTTTTATTGCTTCTTCTTTCTTTTCTGTTTGTGCATCTATTATTCCATCTGTTACCATTACTACAATATTGCCGTTTTTTAATACTCTCTGCTTTGTTTCTATGTTTATTTCTCCAACAATTCCAACAGGTAAACTGTTTGATTCAATTGTAATTGTTCCCTCATTTTTTGTACCTATAAACGTTGGACATGCACCTATCTTTATAAAATTTGCTTTGCCTGTTTCGGGATCAAAAATCATTGCGTCTATTGTTGCAAAGTTGTCTTCTTGTTTGCTCACTAATAAGTATGAATTTATTAGTTTAACTGCTCTTTCTTCTTCAAATCCTGAATTTAGTAGTTTTTCCAGGTTCAGGACAACTTTTTTACTATTTCTCGCTGCCTCTTCACCAGAACCCATTCCATCACTTAACGCTATAAGTATTTTCCCATCTGTTAGTTTTATAGTCGTATTGCTATCACCAGATATTGTACTACCATTTTTCTTAGTTTTAGCAATTCCTAATTCTAGTTTGTATGGTCCTTTGCTTTCTTCTTTTTCCTCAACTGCGACCTTTGTTTTTATTTCTGACTTCACTTTATCTAATTCTTTAGATACTTCTTTTAGTTGCAATGATATTTGACTTCTCTGTTCTTTTACTTTTTCTTGCCAATTTTTATTTACCTTGTATATTTCATAAGATAAATTTAACCCTTCTACAAGAAGTGGTTTATGTACACAACAAGAGTCCTCTATATCTTCTATCTTTATTTCGCCTTTTATCTGTAGCTTTTCAATTGAATTGAATGTCATTTCATACATTTTATGATAATTATTTTTCCAACAAATATCGCGATTTTCACATCTTTTGCAGGTATTTTCGTTAAGTGTTTTTATAAAGCTACCTATTTCATCTGTTACTTGGTTTTCACCAATTGATGTTGAAACATTATCCGCCATTCCACTTATAACATCTGAAACTGCTCCAAGCTTATATATAGTGCTTTCTTCTATTAAACCAGTCTGACATTCACCTGGTAAAGTAGTATTATAGTCAAATAAGTCATCTATAACTATAAGCATCCTTTTTGGTATAACAAACAATGCAACAGAGGCAACTACGATTTCTTTTATTCCTATTATTACCTCAGTTGAACCATTTGAATAAAATGCAAGTATTATATTTCCTAATATAAAGCCTATTGCTGCACCAACTTTTCCAAATCTAGCAAGTATACCAGTTAGGAGTCCACAAAAGGCATATGTGGCAACCGTAGCAACTGTTCCCACTCCCATAAGGCCTAGTACTAATGACATTGAAAGACCAGTAGCTGCACCAATTGCAGCTCCTCTCTTCCAGCCTAGAAGCATTACAATTAGTATACTAATTACTCCTCTTAATGTAATACCTAAAACTCCTATATCTCCAAAGCCACATACTATAACTGCAAGTAGCACACCTGCACATATTAAACTTTCTGATGCATATATTTTTGGCTTGGCATAACTATATATAACTGGCAATCCCTCAGAAAATATAAGATAAAATATTCCTGTTACAATAGTAGAATAAATTGCTAGCAATGAATCATAAAGTAATACTCCACTAATAGATAATCCAACAATTTCTGCCATTATACTTGCAAATATGATTGCACACGCATTTCCTATTTTGGTATCTTCCATTTTTATAAATGATTTAACACCAACAAATAGAAGTGCAGCAATTAAAAATTTCAAAAGTGACATTCCACCAAAACAAATCTTAATTGTTACAGACATTAGCAAAATAGGAATAGCAAGTGGTACATTTATAAACTTCACAGCTCCGAGCATTGCAAGTGCAAACGGCGTTACACCTGATGTCATTTTACACATAGAAACTAAAATACAAATTATAAAAACTAATATGTTCTTCAAGTTTCCTACTAAAGCCTTATACGTTAATTTTTCTTTAATATTTATTTTACTCTTATTTTCTACATTTTCATTTGCAGATTCGTAAGAATCTAAATTATTTTTTAACATTTGAAACACTTAATAACACCTCTTAACTTTTTCATAAACTTGTACACATTATAAGTCATAAAAATAAAATATAATGTCGCATTGTAGCCTATATTTAGAAAAAGTTTTTACAAAAAACTACAATTTTAATGAAATTAGTTTTGAAATACCATGTTCCTCCATAGTAACACCATACATAGTGTTTGCTGCTTCCATTGTTCCTTTTCTATGTGTTATTACAAGGAATTGCGTTTTCTTGCTAAATTTCTTTAAAAATTCTGCATATCTATAAACATTTACATCATCCAGTGCTGCCTCTATTTCATCAAGAACACAAAATGGAGATGGACTTAATTTCAATATTGCAAACAATAAAGCAATGGCCGTAAGTGCTCTTTCTCCTCCTGAAAGTAACATCATACTTTGTAGTTTCTTTCCAGGTGGTTGTGCCTCTATTTCTATGCCACACTCTAAAATGTTATTTTCATCTGCAAGTTTTAATTCTGCTCTTCCGCCTCCAAATAATTCGCCAAACACTTCTGTAAAGTTTTTGTTTATAAGTTCAAATTGTTCTGCAAATTGGATTTTCATGAGTTTTGTCATATCATCTATTATTTTATTCAATGATTTTTCTGATTCTTCTAAGTCTTGTCTTTGAACACTTAAAAATTCATATCTATCTTTCAACGTTTTATACTCATCAATTGCATTCACATTTACAGGACCTAAACTTCTAATTTCACCTTTCAACTTTTCAACTTCTTTCGCAGTAGTTGAAGTTACTTCTGCATAATTAGTAGCCGTATTTGGCGTGGTTTCATACTCTTCCCACATTTTGTTTTGAATGTTTTCAATGTCTATTTCTAGCTTGTTCTTTCTAACATCTAATTTGTTATTTTGCTCTTTTAAGATATCAAGTGTCTTAAACTTTCCATCAATATTTTCTTCTATAGTCGAAAGTTCAGCATTCTTACTAGCTCTTTCTTCTTTTATTGACGCAACTTTTGTTTCAAGTTCTTCTGTTAAGTTTCCAGCACTGTCAATTACTTTCTGAGCATCTGAAATTTTAAGTTCTATTTCAGAATTGTCCTTTAACAAATTGTCTCTTTCTTTTTCTTTTATACTAACATTTTTTATACAATTGTTTATTTCTTGATCTAACATCATAACCATTTCATCAATTGATGCTGAACTTTCATCAAATGATGAAACTGATATCCTTAAATCTACAATGTCTGAATTTAAATCATCTATTTCTTTTTGACCATCACTATTCTTGTCTGTAAATTCTTTTATGCTCGTTTGTAATGTCTCATTTTCCTTGTCTAAATTTTGTATTAGTGTATTTATACCATTTAAATTTTCGTTTTCTTCTTGTAAGTTTTCTATTAATTTGTCTTTTTCACCATTTAACAAACTAACTTTTCTTTGATATCTTTCTATGTTGTTATCTATCTCGCTCATCTTTTGAGTTTCTCTTGCGTAATCAACATTTACTTGTTGTAATTCTTTTTCAACATTTTCAAATTCTAATATTACATTTTCTGAATCTGTTTGATATTTTTCTAAAGCCTTTATTGCATTATTCTTGCTTTCCTTTAACTCCACAAGTTTTGCTTCTAATTCTTTTATTTCTCTTCCTCTGCCAAGTAGACTTGTTGTCTTTTTAGCAACACTACCACCAGTCATTTGTCCAGAAGGATTAACTATGTCTCCATCTAAAGTAACAATTCTAAATGCATACTTGTATTTCTTTGAAATATTAACAGCCTCATTCATTGTTGCAGTTATAACCGTTCTTCCAAGCAGATTTTGAACTATATTTTCGTATTTCTTGTCATAATTAATTAAATCAGAAGCTATGCCAATCACACCATCATCACTCTTAAAGCTTTGTGTTAGCTTTCCACCCTTTACAGCAGAAATAGGAAGAAATGATGCTCTACCAAGGTTATTATTTTTTAAGAACTCTATTGCTCTCTTAGCATCATTTTCTGTCTCTGTAACAATATTTTGAATTGAGGCACCAAGAGCCATTTCAATTGCAGTCTCATATTTTGAAGGTACATCAATTAAACTTGCTAATGCACCATATATGTTATTTTCGAAACTACTATCTTTTTGACATTTTGATAAAACTTCTTTTACCGCTCTATTATATCCTTCAAATTCATTTTCAGTTTCAACCAAGAACTTGTATCTAGATTCTGTAACACGAAGTTCATCATCTGCACTCTTTATTAATTCGTCATATTTCTTTAATTTTTCTGTATATTCCAATTTATCTTTAGAAAGTTTGTCTAACTTTTCAGTCAATTTATTCTTTCTTGAAGTAACTTCTGTTAATAAGATATTTGCATCTTCCTTAACCATTCTTTCTTTATCAAGTTCGTGAATGTTTTCTCTTACTTCACCTTCTATTTGTGTTTTTCTTCTGCTACTTGCTTCAATATTAGCAGAAACATTAGATAAAACTTCCATTTTTTCAAATTTAACATCCAAGTTTGCCATAACTTTTGCTTTAAGTTCTTCTACCTTCTTTTGTTCATTAGAAAAACTTTCCAAAAGTGTTTTTAAGTTTTCTTCCTTTTCATGAAGTTCATCTTCAAATCTTTTTTTATCTTCAAAAAGTCTATCTTTCTTTGCTTTTCTATCTTCCTTGTCTTTTTCAAGTTCAAGTTTTCTTTCGTTATACTTTTCTATATCTTTTGCATCAAGTTCAAACTTAGTATTATTATTTTGTATTCTTTCCTTAAAAACACCTATATCTGCCTTTTGTTTTTCAACATTATTTTGAACTTCAAAAATACTTGCTTGATTTTGCTCTATACTAGCCACAAGCTCTTCTACAGACATTCTAAGTTCTTCTTTTCTTTTTTGCAACTCATCAAGCTTTATATTTTCATCATCAATTTGAGAAACAATTTCGTCAATTTGAGAAATAGTTTCATCAAGCTTCACTTTGTTTTTTTCAATATTGTTTATAAAAAGTCCTATTTCCAAGTATTTTAAATTTTCTCTTACTTCTAAAAATCTTTTAGCTTTTTCAGACTGTTTTTCTAAAGGACCAAGTTGGTTTTCTATTTCACTAACTATATCGTTTATTCTTAACAAATTCTGTTTTGTATTTTCTATCTTTTTTTCTGCCTCTTCTTTTCTAGTTCTATACTTAACAATTCCTGCTGCCTCTTCAAAAATATGTCTTCTCTCTTCAGATTTTGTGCTTAATATTTCATCAACTCTTCCTTGACCTATTATTGAATACCCGTCTCTTCCAATACCAGTATCCATAAATAATTCAACTATATCTTTAAGCCTGCATTGATTCTTATTTATATAAAATTCACTTTCTCCACTTCTATAAACTCTTCTAGTAACTGTAACTTCAGAGTATTCAACTGGTAATTTACCATCTGAATTATCTATAGTCATATTTACTTCTGCAAAACCTAATGATTTTCTCGCCTGTGTACCAGCAAAAATTACATCCTCAAGTTTAGAGCCACGAAGTGTTTTTATACTTTGTTCACCTAAAACCCATCTTATTGCATCAGAAATGTTACTTTTACCACTTCCATTTGGGCCAATTACAGCGGTAATACCATCTTCAAACTCTAATGTAGTTTTATCTGCAAAAGATTTGAAGCCTTGCATTTCAAGTTTCTTAAGGTACATAATTTAAACCCTCTCTTCCGTAAGTCTTTAACATTGTTATAATATACTAAGAATTGATAATAATCAACAAAAATCGAGTATTTTAATAACAAGAAAGATGAAAATTTCCGATTTTCATTTTTTCTACCTTAGATAATTTCTAACTAAATAGAATAAACTCTCTCGCATGAATTAAAGTTTTTTATGCAATGAGAAAATAACAGATTTTGCAATCCTTTATGTGTTACTTTTCTCTCCTATTGTATAAAAAACTATTGATTATGCACCATAATAAATGCTATAATTGGATGTAAATTATGAAAAAGGAGTGTTTAATATGTTAGTTGCACTAATAATTATTGCCGTTATAGCTGTTTGGTTAATTGCAACATATAACGGTTTAGTTCAATCAAGAAATAGAGTTAAAAATTCATTTGCACAAATCGATACACAACTTCAAAGAAGATTTGATTTAATTCCAAATCTAGTTGAAACAGTTAAAGGCTACGCTGCACATGAAAGCAAAGTTTTAGAAGAAATTGCAGCTGTAAGAAGTGGATATATGAATGCACAATCAGCTGGTGAGAAAATTGATGCAGACAATCATTTAACATCTACATTAAAAACATTATTTGCCGTTGCAGAAAACTATCCAGACTTAAAAGCAAATACAAACTTCTTACGTTTACAAGACGATCTTAAAGGAACAGAAGATAAAGTTGCTTTTTCAAGACAATTTTATAACGATTCTGTTACAATGTATAACAACAAATTACAAGTATTTCCAACAAATATAGTTGCTGGAATGTTTGGATTTAAAGAAGAATCTTTATTTAAAACTGAGGATGCCGCAAAAGCTGCACCAAAGGTTCAATTCTAAAAAACAATCAAGGCAGAAAATCTAGGTTTTCTGCCTTTCATTTTTATAAAGCCAATATTATAAGGACTATATCATAGCAGAAAAATTTTTAACATAAATTTAAAAGGAAGTGATTACAATGTTTGAAACAAGCAAAAAGAATAAAAGAAAAACATTTGCCATAGTTTTATTATTTATAATTTTACTATCTTACATAGTATATACATTAATAAACTTATGGTATCCAGAAGCTGGTGTATCAGCTGTTATAATAGCTTTAGCACTAGCAGTGATAACGTCTTGGGCAAGTTATTACAACTCAGATAAAATAGTTCTTTCTTTAAATGGTGCAAGACCTGCAACTCTAGAAGAAAATCAAAGAATGTATGAAAATTTGGAAGGTTTGTGCATAGCTGCAGGTTTGCCAATGCCAAAACTTTATATCATGGAAGATGGTTCTCCTAATGCTTTTGCAACAGGTAGAGATCCAGAACATGCAGTTATTTGTGTAACAACAGGTTTGATGGACAAATTAAACTCTTATGAATTAGAAGGAGTTCTAGCACACGAACTATCGCACATAAAGAACTATGACATTCTTTTGCAAACAATAGCAGCAGTCTTTGTTGGATTTACTTCTATATTATCAGATTTCTTTTTAAGAGTTGGAGCTAGAGGCTTTAGAGGCAGTAGAAGAAGTGATGACAATAATGGTAATGGTCAAGCCATATTGTTATTAATAGGTGTTATATTTCTAATATTCTCACCTCTATTCGCAACACTTCTACAACTCGCACTATCAAGAAACAGAGAATACTTAGCAGATGCTTCTGCCGTTGAATTAACCAGAAATCCTCAAGGATTAATAGATGCTTTAAAAAAGATTTCATCAGATACAGATCCACTAGAACAAGCAAATAAATCCACCGAATGTTTATACATATGTAATCCAATAAAGAAGGCAAATGGTAAATCAAACAACTTATTTTCAACACATCCACCAATAGAAAAAAGAATAGCAGCATTAGAAAATATAAAATAAAATACAAGAACGACAGAAAATCAAAAATTTTCTGTCGTTCTTGTATTGACAAACATTCGCCTAGTGATTATAATACTAATTGTTATGCACCACTAGCTCAGTTGGTAGAGCATCCGACTCTTAATCGGCAGGTCCGGGGTTCGAATCCCCGGTGGTGCACCAAAGTAAGTGCTACTAATTTCAGTAGTGCTTTTTTTATGTAATAGGAAAGTAACAGATTTGCGACCTTTTATGTATTGATTTTCATCTTTCTTGTACAATGTTTTGAGGTGTTTTGATGAGATTTAAAAGAATATATATTGAAATAACAAATGTTTGTAATTTAAACTGTGATTTTTGCGTTCCGCACACAAGAGAATATAAATTTATGACTACTACAAACTTCATCCATATTTTAGACGAAATCAAAGATTATTCTGAATATATTTATTTACACGTAAAAGGAGAACCTCTTCTCCACCCACAATTTGATGAATTTGTAAAAATTGCATATGACAAAAGCTTTAAAATAAATCTTACTACTAACGCTACTTTATTAGAGAAGCATCTTGATGTCACAAAATATTTACGTCAAATCAACATATCATTTCACGCAACAAATAACACCGAAATTTTAAAAGTTTGTAGAAACATACATGATTGTACAATAAACTTTAGAATTTGGAATTTTGACGAAAATACTAACGCTATAAACCAAATTAAACAAGAATTCAATGTAAAATCATTTCCAGATAACTTTTCCAATTATACTTTGGACAAAAACATTTTTTTATCCGTAGCCTCAAAGTTTGAATGGCCAGACATAACCAAATCAGAAATATCAAACGGCTACTGCCACGCATTAAAAGATCAAATCGCGATATTAGTTGATGGCACGGTTGTTCCATGTTGTTTAGATAATAATGGAGATATCAACTTAGGAAATATATACATGGAATCTATAGAAAAGATTTTAAACAAAGAAAGAACACAAAAGATAATTGAAGGATTCAAAAACAGAGTTGCAGTAGAGCAACTCTGTCAAAAATGCACTTATAAAAATAGATTTTAATTTACAAGAAAGCTGAAAATCTTCGATTTTCAGTCTTTTTTCTTCGAAAACTTCTTTTAGAAAAGCCTTCGCTTAAATCAAATTCTTTTATGTAGAGATATTTTCAAAATACACAAGCTATTTCTTTTTAACTGAAAAGCCGAACTTTCCCAACTTCTTTCCTAATTCATAATATTGTCCATGAGAATACGAAATTAAATTACAATCCTCCAAACAGAATTTTCCATTTTTATCTAAGTATTTTTCATCAACATCAACACAAAGTACTTTTGCAATTATCATGTTATGAGAACCAAGTTCCTTTATTTCAGTTACTTTACATTCAATATTTACTGGACTTTCCTTTATTAGTGGAACAGATACTTCATTTGCTTTTTCTTTTGTAAGTTTTAAAACATCAAATTTATCAACATCTCTTCCACTTCTAACTCCAGCATAATCTGTTGCAAAAGCCAATTCTTTTGTCGTAAGATTTATTACAAACTCTCCTTTTTTCTTAATAATATCGTAAGAAAATCTCTCTGGTCTTACAGAAATATATAACATAGCTGGATCTGTACATATTGTACCAGTCCAAGCTACTGTAATAATATTAGATTTTTCCATATCGCCAACACTAACCATCACTGCTGGCAACGGATATAACATGGTACCAGGTTTCCACTTCAGCTTTGCCATTAAACATCTTCCTTTCTATTTTTTTCGCTAATAATATATATTTTATATAACCAAAATCCAAGTGCTTCAACACCAATCAGCACTAAAATAGTCCAATAAATTACCCCTGGTCCATTTATATTTCCAAGCCATCCAAATGTATCTATATCAATAAACCAATATGGATATCTTGAGCCTTGTGTAAATACAGTATCGCTAACTTCAGCACGCACCATCGCAAAAATCAAATAATAAAGTGGCGGAATAATCGTAAGATATACATTATTCTTTTTAAACGTATATTCTCTATCAAAAACAAAAAAATCAACAAGCATAAGTATTGGCGAAATTGCATGCAATATCACATTTGATAATGCAAGTACATTTTTTTGAGCAACATATGGTGCAAGCATAGACCAATACACAATAAAAGTAACTAAAATAGCAACTGTCATAACAAATTTTAGCACAACCATTTTCTCTTTTATTATGGAGATTTGTTTAACATCTTCAATTATAGTTAGCACTAGCAGAACTAATTCTAAAATAAAAACCCAAAGATTACTTTGCAAAGTATAAAAATTCAATGCTGTTCCATTTCCCATAAACTCATCTGTTGATTTACTAGTTAAACTTAAAATTAACCCTAAGCCACATAAAAATACAAAAATTATTCTATACAGAATTATAACTCTTTTTAAGTTCATGTATGCACCTCACAAAATAGGAAATGTAAGCTTCCTTTTCTTCAATTATTCAAAGATATTTAATACCTTTAATACGAAAAGGCATATTTTATTTCCTTCAAACGCTTGGTACAACTACATATAGTAATATATTGTCAAAAAATGAATTGCAACACCAAGCAAACTAAATACATGAAATATTATGTGCATATTATCAAATTTTTTTCCTAAAATATAAAATAAACTTGCAAAAGTACATAGCATTTGAGCAACAATATAAGAAACGAATCCTTCAATTCCAATTTTCGCAATTAATTGGTAAAATAGCACTATTGAAACCCACAAATTGACAATTGCAAACATATACGAAATAAACTTGAATTTATTTAAATTAATCCCAGAAAACACAATTGACACTAATGCAATAGCACAGCTAACTCCAAACATAGCCCATCCAATAGCACCACCAATACCAGCCAAAAAGTAGATACAATTAATTCCAAGTATTGCAAAATGTAACATACAATTAGATAAAATCAAAAATACTCTTTTAGCATTATCTGCCGTCAATGAATGATACATAGTATTCATCATAAAAAACAAAAACACTCCTGCTCCAAAAACAGAACCAGTAACAACAGAAAATATATTTTCACGCAAAAAACTGATTATAATACACAAAACCATTATTGCAATTCCTTCAGCAGCTCCAATGCCACTTAAAATTGCACTTGTTATTTTTTCAGTTAAAGTACACTCTTCAATATCAACTCTATCTTTTAACATATTTACTACCTCTTCTTACACAAATTTTTTAAATCAAATCATTTTTTGATTAATCATACCTTTACCATTTTCATAAGAAAACTCAGCAAAAGCTCCATTAATCATAGTCCATTGTGGAGCGACATGTCCAATATCAACATTATAAACAACGGGCACACCTAACTCTTCCAAAACATCTTTAAGAGCATCCTCATATGTAAAATCATCCATCATAGTACAATTTGCTGTTCTACCTATTAAAAATCCATTTGCATTATTAAACCAACCACTTTCCCTCATCTGCCATAATGTTCTTTTAACATCAGTAATTGGCATTTCACAATTTTCTAAATACCAAAGCACCCCTTCTTTAAAATTACTGCAAAAAGATTTCGTATTATCGTACGGAGTACCAAGAAGCACTTTAATTACATCCATACAACCGCCAATAAGTCTCCCATTCATTTTAATACTATTTTCTCCAAGTAAGCTCTTATATTCAACCTTTTCAGTTAAATTAAAAGAATTGCATTCAGCTCCTATTTTCCTATTCCTATCTTTTTCATATTCTTCAAAACTTTCTTGTGTAAAATTACAAGGATTAGTTACAAATTTAAAAGGCATTTCTATAGACTTGTGCCATTTATTCATAGCATAAGCCGAAAATGAATATGTGTGCACCGTAGCTATATTATAATTAGTTGTTAAATAAAACAGTAGTAAACTAACATCTGAAAACCCCTGCACCCATTTAGGCTTTGCACAAATTATTCTATTTTTATTATGATGCAAATAAGGTATAGTCTCCATCAAAAATTCACCACCAAAAGCAATTGGCATATATGAAATATCTTCTCGTTCCCACAAAGATAAAAATTCATCTGACCTTATTTCAGCTGCTGCACTTACAAACTTTTGGTGTGTTCTAAGGTCTGGTGTTTCCACAATTTTAAAACCTTTGTTAGTAAGTTTTTGAATCGCAGCTTCTGTCTTTGCCAAGCTTCTTTCATCATCAATACCTGCAGACATAGCAGTAACACCAATTTTAGAACCATTTACAACAGTATCTGGATATATAATCATCAAATCACCTCATTTTTACTCTCTAATACGCGGATATTATATATCAATTTATTCAAAATTAAAACAATAAAGCTGAAAAAAGACCCCCTACAAATAAAACGTAGGGAGTCAATAAGCAATATCTAACATAAAACACTGCTATTGCAATGTAGAAAAAAATTAGAAATCTTCCGGAACAGGCAATCCACTATTGCTGCCATCACAATCTTCAACTGATTCAAAACTACTATTACCAGTAGATTCAGAATCATTAGAAGACACAGAAGATTCAACTGTCTCTTCAGTGACATTCAGGCTGCTATTTCCATCATCGGAATTAACCTTAGAAAGATCATTGTTTTCACCACCAGCTTCAATACCACCAATGGGTTTCTTAGTAGCTTCATCAAAACCACTGTTATTGCCACCAGGCTCTTTGGTAGCCTCCGGATTAGGAAATACTGGTTTCTGAGTCTGGCTATTATCGCCACCAGACTCCTTAGTCGCTTCCGGAGTAGGCTTTTGAGTAGCAGTAGCTGTCGGGTCAGCATTGCCACCATTTCCACCAGCACGAGAATTCCCGGCAACAACTAGCCGATAATTCTCTTCGCCTATAATCTGTACAAACATAATGTTCGTTAGATTTGTTTCCATTTCCGTGTTTGGCAGGGCATACCCTTCTTCAACACGGTTTGATTTAATCAAGCCGTTGATAAAGAAGTTTTTTACTTCCCCCACCTTTGTTGTCGTCTTGGGATTGTTGGCCTTGTCTTCGCGACCGAATACTTCTCCAACAACTCCCTTGTTGTTAATAATGAGATGTACTCCATTCCAGCTTTCAATAATGATTTCCTCATAATCGACCTTTTTAAGGTCGGCATAATAAATCATCATTTGTCTGGATTTGCCATCTTCGTCAGTGACAATAGTCTTCTTGGAAACCTCTAGAGAAGAAATCTCCTCAGGAGTAGTCTCAACAGCCACCGGAGCGGAAGTTGTAGCAGGAGTGGTTGTGAATAAAGGGACGAACGGTGTAACTGTCGCCACGGGAAGCGTAGGTGCTTCAGTGGGAGTGGGAACCACGGTGGGAGCCACAGTAGCAGACACCGTGTTCACGGTGTTCACATTTGACCGTACAGCATTGTTATGATTGTTCAAATAAATGAACATCATAGTTGCTCCAAAAGCAAACATGATAAAGCTAACTGCCATCGAAATAATCTTCCTCATTTTTTTTCCTCCTAAAATGTTGTGTCTACATTGTTGTTTGTTGTTTGGGACCAAAAAAGCTCCGGCATACTAAAAAAAGTACATACACCGGAGGTTGCATGACACCGTCATGCTGAATTCATAATATATATATTGAAATCATTGCAACTTCCCGATAATTGCAAGATATTTAATTATTTATATTTTAACATACAATACTTAAAAAATCAAGCGTTATACATAATTAGTTTTCATATTTATACTTTTTCTTCCATTATTTTTTATTTTATGTTTGAAATTTGGGAATGATACTATATAATATTACTACTAGGAGGTTGATTTTATGATTATTTTACATTGTGCTGACAAAAATAAGTGGGAAGAAGATACCAAACTTGGAACTTATGGTATTAGCGAAGTTTCAAAAAAGGGATTTATTCCATGTATGAAGGTTACAGATATAACATCAGATAATTTTACATTTCCATCGATGAAAGAATATATAATTCTATGTATTAATACTGACAAAGTAGATGCCAAAATTGATTATAATGATGGAATAAAAATATATGGAGCAATCCCATCAGAAGCAGTTGTTAGTACAATAGCCTATACATTTGATGGAGATGATAAGTTTTCTATCAATAGTGATGTTAAAGACATTGCAATTATCAACGAAGTGCTAGAAGCGTTAAATTTAACATATGTTTCGCATAAGTATTTTAGAGATGGAACTTATAGTAGAATCATTCTTTTAAATGATAAATACATCATTAAGCAAAATGATCCTAATCTTTTAAAAAGTGAAGCTTTATTCTCAGAATGGTATAAATCACCTAAACTTCAGAATGTTATATATTCGGACAAAGATTTTAAGTATATAGTTTATACATTTGTACCTGGTGATGTTATGCATACTGTTGAAGATTTTAATGATGTAATTTCTAATATTAAAGAGATAATTTCAAATTACAAAAAATATGATGGAGACGAATTTGGATATATTTATCAACCTTCAGCATCATGGGGTGACTTCTTGAAAACAATTGTACATGAACGCAGTCTAGAATTTCCGGAATCTTTTAATTACCTTCCAAAAGTATATGATGCTGTAGCAGAACTTGAAAAGTATCCTTTTGAGAAGAAACTTATTCATGGTGACTTCGGCACTCATAATTTTATAAAAGAAAATGGTAAATTCGTTGCTGCAATTGATCCAATTCCCCTAGCAGGAGATCCTTTGTATGATTTAATATATGCTCTACTTAGTAATGTTGCCTTCCTTCCTCATCTTTCATTAGACTTTTTGTGCGAATTGTCTGGTGAGCCAAAAGAAAAGGTTAAGGCAATGCTTACTATTCTACTATTTTGTAGATTTGACCTTTGTTTAAAACATCACAAAGAAGACATTGATGAATATTTAGATTTTTGGTACAAGATTATTGAATAAAAATTTTACAGAAAGGAATCTATGATTTTATATTATGAAAGAAAAATTTATTGCACTGCTTAGAAGTACTAATAGAGAAGGCATTGAAAACTTAATTGAATTTTTAGATAGAACAGATTTCTTCACAGCACCTGCAAGTACAAGATTTCATAATTCTTTTGAGAGTGGACTTCTTGCTCACAGTATGAATGTGTACACAGCCTTGAAAAAATTGGTTGGAAATGATTGGCCAGAAGATACCATTATTATAGTTTCATTACTTCATGACATATGCAAAGTAAACACTTATAAAGTAGACTATAGAAACAAGAAAGATGAAACTGGTACATGGGTTAAAGAACCTTATTACACAACAGATGATTTAATGCCTTTAGGTCATGGTGAAAAATCTGTTATGCTAATTTCAGAATTTATAAAACTTACTAAAGAAGAACTTTATGCAATTAGATGGCATATGGGTGGATTTGAACCAAAAGAAAATCACGGTTATTTGGCAAAAGCATATGAAAAGTATCCTCTTGCTGTATACACTCATATGGCTGATATAATGGCAACTTACATATTAGAGGGAACGCAACACTAATATAACAAGAAAGATGAAAATCTTCGATTTTCATTCTTTCGTCCCTCGAGAGTTTTCGACTGAAAGGAAGAAAATCTCTCGCATAAATTAAAGTTTTTTATGCAATAGGAAAGAAAATCAATACATAAAAAGTTGCAAATCTGTTACTTTCCTATTACATAAAAAAGCTCACATCTAAAGTTGAATGTGAGCTTTTTCGTAATAATTAAATAAAATTAATAAAGGTTTGTTATTTTCTTACATTATCTTTTTATAGTAATACTCATAGAAGTTTTATATTGTAAGTACTCCATTTGGTGTGTCTACAATCATAAAGATCTTTTCTTCTTTTCCAGTCTCAGCATTTACATATACTAGGAACTCATTTTCATCTATTTTTCCTTTAAATTCATAAGTTAATAGTTCCGTTCTCCAATCAGTTGGTATAATTGCTAAGCCTTCTGAAAGTATTTCTATATTTGCATTTAATTTTTTTCTAGCCTCTTCAAGAGAAATTTTCGGATATCCAATTTTTCTCTCATGATGTGATGAATAATAGCTTTGTGCTTCCATTCCTAATATGCTACCATCTTCTAGTGATACTTTAACTTTTATTAAATCTGGATAGCAAATAACATTGTTATCATTGTAGGCAAAATTTATAGTCGCCATTCCATTTTCTTTAATATAATATGTTTCTTTCATTCCTTTTAAATCGTGCGTATCAAGAAATTTAATTGCATTCATCTTTGCTTCTTCAAATGTTATTTTTTCTTTTTGTATATTTCTATTTTCAACAAACCATAACACTTTACCACCTTTTTCAGTTATGCCTATATAGAATTTCGTATCGTTTTGTAATGTTACATCAAAACTATAAACTTTTATATCATCCTCAACAATTCCATTGTATGCTATTGACTCCACTCTTTCTTTTTCTATAATATCATATATCTTCTTCTCTGCCTCTTCTTTTCCAACAACGTTTTCTGGAAGCCCTAACGGATTGCTACTTGTCATATGTTCTGAAAAAGGTCCATCATATATTAGTCCTTCATAATCTTGCAAATTTTCTTCTATCTTTCCAAAACTGTCTTGCGATAAGTTTGCAACTTCTTGTGCAAAAGGTGCATTGTTTTGTTCTTTTGTTAGCTCACTCCAAGAAAGTGAACCACTACTCATATCCGAAACAACATTATCCAAAGTTGTATTCAACTCTTTACATTTTTCATAAAGACTTTTTAAATTATTCAATTCTTCTTCTGTTAGATTTTTATCTTCCATGGCTTTTCTAGACACATAATAAGAATAATCGCTTAATTGATTTAAATATTTTAATACATTCTCTAATGTCATATGTGTAACCGGTATTTGTGAAAGTGCTTCTTGTGCCAAATCGGCTTTACGCCAGATATCTGTCAAAGTCTTGGCTGCATATTCTGATGAACTTGATATTTGTGCCTTAGCTAGTAATGTTTCAACATCATCTAAATAGTCAACTAATTCATATAGAGATCTTGAATAAGAAGATTCTAATGTTTGCACTACCTTGTTGTTTTGTATTTTCAAATATGTGCAAAAAAGTGCAAGTATTATTATTAAAACAAACGCTAAACGTTGTCCATTCAAAAGTGATATCTTTCTGTTAAAGATTCTTGCCATACTATATTTCCTCCACTTTGTGCAAAATGCACCAAATTTTAGTAATATTGTTATCAAAAAGTTGTTAATTTATTCTATTTTCTATTTATTTTTATAAAATTATGATAGAATATTTTCATGAATTATACTATTTTCATGTAATAAGGAGTGATTTTGTGAAAGCTAACAAAAATATCAGACGAAAGGTTATTATATTATACGCATCTGTTGGTGGTGGACATTTTAAAGCTGCAGAAGGCATTATGAATTATATTCTTGAACACTATGATTATGCAAATGTAGAAATAATTGATGCTTTAAAATATACTAATAAGCTTGTGGACAAAATGATTATAAGTTCATATGTAAATATGGCAAGATACTCTCCAAAAATGTGGGGAGAAATTTACAAATTCAGTGAGAAACAATATTCTGTTGCAAACTTTAGTAATGCCGTTCAAAAAATATTGTCACAAAAATTGTTTAAACTACTTCAAGAAAAGAAACCAACTACGATAATTTCTACACACCCATTTATTACCGAAATGGTAGCATCTCTAAAAAAACGCAAGAAGATTTCAACAGAACTAAATGTAATAATAACAGACTATGCTTCGCATAAGTTTTGGGAATTAAAGCCAGAGTTTGTTAATAGATATTTTGTAGCCAATGATGAAATGAAGTATGGTCTTATAAATAACGGAATTGAATCAGAAAAAATTTTCGTAACTGGTATTCCTGTTGGTCCAGCTTTTTTGAAAACGTACAATAAACTTGAAATATATAAAGAATTTCAACTAGATGAAAATAAGAAAACCATACTTCTTTTTGGTGGAGGCGAATACGGTCTTTCAAATGTAAAAAAATACTTAATCGGAATATTATCGCTTAAAGAAAATATTCAAGTAGTAGCAATCGCTGGCAAGAATAAAAAGCTTCAAAATGTGTTTAAAGAGATTTCGAGTACATTTAGCAAAAAAGTGGTTATCCTTGGATACACAACAAAAGTTCCACAACTTATGAGCATTGCAGATTTTATAGTTTCAAAGCCTGGCGGATTAACAACAACAGAAGTACTAACAAGCAATGTACCATTTGTAGTTATAAACCCAATACCAGGTCAAGAAGAAGAAAATTCAAACTTTTTATTAAATAGTGGTGCTGCAGCTCGTATTTATTCTGCTGATAAAACAAAACCTTTCTTTGAGCAATTAATAAATAATGAAGAACGTATAAGAGGAATGAAAGAAATGCAAAGACTCATTGCAAGACCAAATTCAACAAGAGATATTTGTGAAGTAATAATGGGAAAATAAAAATCTCTAATACAAGAAATCTGAAGGTCTCCCGTTTTTAGCTTTTCAACTTTCGTGATTCTGCGAATGAAAGGAAGTAGATTTTTCACATAAATTAAAATTTTTATAAAAAAGGAAAGAAAATTAATAC
>CAVHNT010000018.1:0-36264 GCA_963637565.1 bacterium | reverse complement strand
TCCTACTATATAAAAGAAACAGCTCTTTAAATTAAAGAAACTGTTTCTTTTTATTTTTATTCTCGTACTAAACATTCCATTTTAACATCAATTTTACTTTGAAACATTGTAAAAAATATATCATTTAATATGGCAGTTAACAGTGCAACTACATTATTAAAAACTTTGTATTTACATGTAACTTCGTATAAATTTTCTTCTAATAAAATAACTTTTATATTGTTGTTAAATAGCTCATTTAATATCATTAATTCAATATCGTCATTATATAACTCTGTCATTAATTCATTTGCTTTTCTGCCATATTTTATTGCAATTCTACCAAGTGGTGATAATAAATACGCTTTATCTTCAAATTGCTTAGTTTTTTCATTCACAACATCTTCTATGTGTTTAGATAAATCTGTATACGAAAAGACAATTTTACAACGGCCTTCCTCTTCAAACGTATTTCCCTCAAAATACGAATTTTCATTTATTAGCTTGCACACATTCGACAAGTTAAATTTTTCAACAAAATTGGCCAAATATTTTCCAAATTCACATATAAAATTACCTATTAATATCGAATTATATTCATTATCATCATCTAACAATTGCTGCTTAGAATACTTTTTTATATAATCTTCAACTGTCATAAATGGATCAACATCATTTGTTAATAATTTTATATATGTTGGTATATCATAAACATTTCTTAAATCTATAGATTTAGAATTACACCACTTCACAAACGCAAATGAATTTAATGCAAACTTTATTGGTTTTTCTTTTGAAATAAATAAATTTATTAAGTTAGGAGAAACTTTATTTATTCTAACCACAAGTGTTGTTTTATCTTCAGTTGTCACATACAATCTAGAAAAATTATCGTTCACATGTATGCTTATAGTGTCATGATTTTCAAGATACTTAATCTTTTCTTCAAAATCTTGATTATCATTTATATACACAACCTTATTATCTGTATTTACATCAAAAGATACATTTATAAATGATTTTAAGAACTTTTCTATCTCGTCTGGACATTCAATGGAACTAAGTACACTTTCCAATGTCTTAGTTCCACTTAATTTTCCAGATAAGAAAGCTGCTTTATTTTCCAATATAATATCACCTCTTACCTATACTTTATGACTCCATATAAATAATTATTATTTATCTCCTTTTAAATCGTTGTTGTAAATCTCTCTTTACTACTTCTACAAAAGGATTATTTTTACTAGCATCTTCATATTGTTGATGAACTTCTTCTTTTGTCATTCCTTCATAATATAAAGTTTCTGTATCAAATCTTCCTGCATTTACATCAATACCTAATTCATCAATACGTTCTTGTGCGTAAGCTTTTGTTCTTTCTAAGTCAAGTTGATTTGCCATTCTTCTTTCAACACTTATTCTTTGTGTCATATTATCATAATCTGTTTCATTTCTTGAACATTTAATTGCTTCATGGAATGAGAAATCAACTGGATCATATCCATCTCTTAGATCTACATCATCACCCTCATATTCTTCTAGCATCTCACTTGCTTTTTGTCTTATCTCATCAGAAACATCAGCATCTTCAGATACTTTAGAAGAAAGCACATGTGCATACGTTTCAATTTCTTCCATTGATATACCTAAGTTTTCTAAAGCTTCTTTTGCAAACAAGTTGTTTGAAGCTAATTTCTGAATATTTTGAAGTGCATCCAATTGATCTTCAGCAGAATAAACTCCACTTTCTCTGCTCCAGAAGACTGCTAAACTTTCAGATAATACTTCACGATTTTCATCAAATTCATCAATAGTTTCTTTGAATCCTTTTAAAGCTTCATTTCTTTCATTTATTTCTTCTGGTGTAGCATTCTCAGCAGTATTCATCTTTTTATAGCCTTCTTCAACAGCTTTATATTCTCTAGTATGCTGATCTATAAGTTTTTGCGTATCTCTCATAACATCATCTACGAACTTGTCTCTAGCTTTTTCTGCATTTTCTATATCTTCATTCGACAAACCAGAGCTATTTTTATCACTGTATTTAAAGCTATCCGACATTCTATTAATCTCTGCTAGCATGTTATCTGCATACTCTTGTGTTTCTTCAGTAGTATACCCTCTTGATGTTCCATATGTAGCCATATTTTGTAGATATGCATTCATATATTTTTGTGCCGTTTCATCATCTAACCCCTCAAAAATCATGGACAATCTTTGCGTTACATCACGATTAATTATTTTATTTTCTACTTGATTTGCTAACATAGTAGCAATAGACGCACCAATTGAAGATAATGCTGCCATTTGTGAAGGAGTAAGCTTGATATTTTTTAGTAAACGGTTATTTGGATTTTTATTAATAGCATTATTTATTATGTTATATGCATTCGCTAATTGCTCTGCACTTACATCATTAGGATTATTAAATGTATTGATAGCTTGTGATAATTCTCTTGCTTCTCTCTTCTTTGTAATCTTTTCAGCTGGTGTTAATGTATCATCATTTGTTATATCATCAAGAACAGATTGTAAACTATCCGAATTCTCATTACTATGTGGTAACTCTTGAGTTGTAGCATTTCTATTAAAGTTTTTATCGGCTAACTTTGCAGCCGCGGCTCTTGCTTTCGCATTTTTTATCTTACTATATACGCTATCTTTACCAACAACAGGCTTCATAATTGCTGAACCCGCTCTTTTTGCAAGACTTGCCGCAGCAACAACTTTTGCAGTATCTCCTGCCATTTCCCCCAAAGACTTCGCTGTGGCAGAATTACCTTGAGAAAATATTCTTTTAATAATGTCTTCACCTGTAAACATGAATGTTACACCAGTTAAAATTAAGACATAATCCATTGTAGCATTAGTTCCATTCAACATTGTTACAGATATTGTTCCACACACAAATATATATATAATTGCATGGAATGACTGTATAAATGTATTTAAAAAGAATTCTTTATTCCATTTATTAAATGCCTGTGACTTTCCATCCGCAATACGATCTATAGCAAATGATGCTGCAACCAAAGGAAAAATCACTATAAGTAATGCAACTATAAAAACACGTTTGTAATAATAAACTATCAATGTAAGAAGTTGCCAGGTCAAAAACAAATATGTAAGAGCTAATGCAAACCTTTTTGATGTATTTGCTCTACTTGATATAGTAGCCATATAATCAGGACTATCTGAACTAGGTTCAGCAAAAGGATTTTTATCAAAGTCAATTACTAATAAACTGTCTACACTTTCACTTTGAGCCGTTGTCGCCTTCATATCATTAGCACCAAGATTTGTGCTCTTAGAATTTTCAATTAATTTAACAAATGTATTATTTAATTCAATCGTATATTTCATTACATATGGATATAAGAACAATATTGCAACACCAATACACCAGTACATAAACAAATTTTTGTACATTGCCATCTTTGCCCCAGTAGATGAAAGCATTATTCTAACACCCATATATACCAAAAGTATTAAATATACAACTACCGCTATCTTTCTAAAGATTGAATACCATGTGCTTATTGTTCCACTCAAGGCAACAATTATACCAGAGCCACTATCATCAGTTGTGTTCGAATCACCTTTAAAGAATGAAATTTGAGTTTCTGGATAATTATTAAATATTAAATCGTCCATAGTAACTGGTCTATTGAAAACACTTGCTACAATTGAATTTATTCCGTTTGCAATACCATTAAGTAATAGTGCAACTAGTTTTTCCATTGGTTCAAGATTTTCTTCGTTCTTCATTTGGGCCGTGCCATCATCCTTGACTTCAATTTCCGCCTTCTCTTTTTCTACACTAAATGTTCCTCCCTCTATCCACTTTCCATTTTCATCTAGATAGTAATATGTATACTCGCCCGTATCGAATAAAAAATCATATATTATACATCTATACTGTTTGCCATCTTTTATTAATACGCCTTCTTTGAATACAGCATCAATAACAGGTTCAGTATTCATAATTGTTCCATAATTATATGCAACCACTGAGTCAAGTTCTGCAGTGTACGTTTCTGTTTCTGAAATTTTTATTGATATAGAAAATTTATATCCATTGTTGTTATATGTCAAACCATCTCCAACAACTCCAAGTCCTTCTTGAGTGTTAATTCCTATATTTTTTTCTTCAAGAACTCTTTGAGGGATTTCTATGTTTAATGTTCCTAAACCATTAGTCAAATTATAACTATTATACCAATTAGCAAATGAAATTTGATCAACCAGCGCTGTAATAAATATATCATTCCAATCTATTTCACCGTTATTTGCATCTGTTGCCAATGTTAAGTTTGAAAAACAGGGCAATATTACATTTAACATTGTTGCTATCATCATTATAAAAATTATCATTTTATATTCTAATTTGTTTTTAAATTTCATATTGCCTCACCTCTTTTCTAATTATTTGTACCATTTGAATCTTTTCTTGCCAAATCTTCAAAAGATACACCTCTCGTAGAGCTTCTACGTGCAGCTTGTGCTCTCTTATTTTCAATAAAATCATCACCAGACATTGAAGTCGTTCGTTTTCCGTTGTACACAGCATTATTAAATGCTTCAGAAACTTTTGATCTTACACTTTGTCCTAGTCCTGAATCAGCAATTCTGCCACCTATGCTTCTGCCAGCAGACGTTGCTTGATTAACCACAAAAGAATTTTTAGCTTTTGTATATCCTGTTTCGCCTAAGCTATATCCTATAACTGTATTTTTTGCAGTGCCTAATATAAAGTCTTCTTTCTTGCTACTACTTCCTACACCACCAGCTACGAATCCAAGTCCAGCACCAACAACACTAGCACCTACGTCTAAAACTCCACTTGCAACACCAATAAGTGCTCCGCCAATATTTCCTACTATCTTTCCGCTTTCATCCTGCAATATCTGTCTCTTTTGTTCCATAGAGTCTTCTAAAACAACCTTTTTATCTAATAATTCTCTTTGCTTTTTCTCTTCATCTGTAAGAGTCATCATTCCAGACTCAGCAATTTTAGAAGTGTAATCAACATCACCATATCCAGCAATTGGCTCTATTCCAACTTTTAAATCATCTCTATTATAACGCAACTCTGACAAGAATAAACTATCATCACTTAACTTTTCTTGAACATATTTTATGGATGTATTAATTATTGCCGCCCTGTTTGGATCATTACTGTCGATAAGTGATGTATCATTTAGCACTTGTACTCTTAAATTTGCTTCAAAATCATCCAAATTATATTCCAATTTGCCCAATGTTTTATCAGCTTCCGTTATATATTCTTTTACTTTTGAGATCTCACTATCTATTTTATCTTTTTCTTGCTGTGTAAGTCCAGCTGTTTTTCTTGCATTTAAGTTCTTTAATTCTTTGTTTAAATCAGCTTTTACTTGTCTAATATTATCTATATGTCCCAATGTTTGAGAAGCACTAAGTTGTTCTTTTCCCTCACTCACCATATTTATTGCTACAACTGAAGCTGCCAAATTCATTAACTTTTCGCCTTTTGCCGTCTTGTCTTTCAGTACACTATCAGAAACATATCGTTTTGCTCCTTCAAGCATTTGTTCAGAATATTTAACATCAATTTTAGCCATCTTTTGAGTAGATGCTGATGATTGTGAAGATGTGTGTCTTCCACTAATTATTGTTGCACCCTCCATCATCATTGCTCTAACATTTTCTCTCGAAGCAGAATTGACAATATCTGGATTTAGTTTTACTTTTGAACCAATTGGTTGAAGTTTTGGCATTCCTGTTTTCACAGCCTGACTAATACCTTGGTTATTAGCAAATTGTTCAATTCTTTTCTTCTCATTCAATGCACTGGCTATTACAGAATTTTCTTGTTTCTTGTCAGCAACTTGTGAAACTGCAGTTTTTACCTTTTTTATAACTTCAACTTTTGTATCTGTATCATTTACGCTTACAAAAGTTATTGGTCTAAATGTTTCTCTAGAAGTTCTACCCGCTGTGCTTGTTCCTGTGTCTTTTACACCAATTGCAATTCTTTTTGTCGTCTTTCCTGTTGAGCCACCACCAGGTCTTTCTTTCATAACTTGCACTGAAACAGGTTTTCCACCAATTGTAACTTTACTACCAGCTCTTTGATTACTTACCTTTTTAGTTCCTCCAGCTTTTCTAGCAAAAGGATTCTTAGTTCTTGCACCGCTTGTACCTTCAAGTTTTGCCCTCATTTCTGTTGCGTCTTCATGTCTACCAAGTTTTTCATACATATTAGCTTGATTCATCATCATTTTTTGTCTCTTACCAGCTTTTGCGTTTGCCCCCTGCGTTGTAAAAGTAGCTGGTGTAGAATAATCAGGTTGATTTAATGCTTTTGCTCTTCCTACCTGTTTAGTATTTCCACCCCTTGCTATATTTTTTCCACTTGATGCACCATTGGTGCCAACATATCTTTGTTGTTTGCCATATCTTTTAATAGCAAAACTTCCTGCTCCAATTGAAACACTTCTTCTTACAGATCGTGCTGAAGTTCCACCCATACGATTCATTGTGTCAACAATCTCATTGTATTTTGGAGTTCCAACTTTTCCTTGCGATTCAAGATGCTTCAATTGTTTTTGTAAGCTTCTCATCTTTTTAGCATTTTGTTTTGAATATCTTTGGAACTTACGCACATCACTACTTCCCTGTACACGTGCAGATCCACTTGCTGAAACTCTTTCTCTGCTTTGAGCCATCTTTTCCTGTGCTGGAGTAAATGTACCGGCGTATTTATCTCCATTTCTCCTTGCCCTTTGTCTAGCAGCTTCTCTTCCACCTTGTTTGCCTTTTTTTCCTTGTGGTGTAACTTTTTTAGGTGGTTTAGAGAATTTAACGTTATTCATAAGTTGCAATTGTTTTAATTGTTCTGGAGTCGCAACACCACTTGCTATTACACCTGCAATACCTCCCATTTTATATGCATCTAATAAAATTTGAATATTCTGATTCAACTGAATATTTGTAATTTTTCCACCTACCACAGCATTGGCTGCCGCTCTAATCTTCAACATATTGTCCAATTCTCTTGTAGCATTCTCACCATATTTGGTCGATATATGGTTTGCCATATCTTGTAATTCTTCTTTTGAAGCAGCTCCATTCACTCCGTCCAATATGTTATCTAGTGCCCTTAATTTTTCATCATCTGTAGCATTAGCATTAAACAAAACATCCGCACTTTCTCTTAATGAAAGTGGTGCTGCATTTTCTTGATATCCTACAGCAGCAAGTTGAGAATCAATAGCATCACTTTGAGCATTGTCTACTCTTATTTGTGATCTTTGGTATCTAATATTTGAAACATTATCTAATACATTTGTGGCTTTATCTCTCGCCTTTGCAAAATTACTGCCTGAACCAAATCTCTTTGTAACAGAATTTCTTGCAGTATTAGCAAATTTCAAAGCAGCATTTGCTTGTATTACTGAAGTAGCAAGACCTTTAACGGTATCGCCACCGCCACCCTTTACATTGAATATATTTCTTAAAAATTCATCACCTTTAGCAATAAACTCTAGTATTAGTATTATAATTAACCAACAACGCTCTATTCTAACCGTAGAGCCAATTTGTGTTATTAATGCCATACCTACAACATAAACAACTGCATGGAATGACTGTAAAAATACATTAAGTGCAAATTCCTTGTACCAATTATTAAACGCTTGTGACTTTCCATCACCAATCTTATCTATGGCATATGAAATAGATACTAAAGGAAATATTGCAATTAAAAACAATATAGTAAGTAATCGCTTAAAGTATATTATTATAAATCCTAATAACTGCTTTACCATTACAGCACAGCAAATAGCATGCACAAGCCATCCTCTGCTCCATGCTATCTGAAACATCTTTGACATATAGTCTTGACCTTCTAGCAACTGATTTTCTACCGCTTTACTAGCCTCTTCAAGTCCGCCTAGATCTTCATTTCCTCCAGATATGCTTACATTATAGTTACTTCCGAATGCCATTTGCTCATTCTTGTTCTTATATATGTAAGCAACAAAAGCATTATTTACATCTATTGTATATCTTATTACATATGGAAATAAAAATAATATCATAATGCCTTGTACTAAATATGTTATTAATTCTTTATGCTTTGCACCTTGCCTTGAAGTGCTACTCAACAAAATTCTAACGCCCATATATGCAACGATTATCATATAAGCCACTATAGCTATCGATCTAAAGAAACTATAAACGTCTGTCAAAGAAGCTTTTAATCCATCGTCAAGAAGTGGGTTATTCACAACATTAGAACTTGAAAATATTGATAATGAAGTGTTTGGATATTGATTAAATATTATAGATTCAATAGAAAAATTTCCGCTTCCAACTATCATTCTAATTAATGCAAGAGTTGCTTGTGCAACAACGAGGATGAAATAACTTATAGCACGTTCTAATAAGTTAGCATCATCTTCTTCTCCGTATTTCTTCTATTTCTTCAGTTATTTCAACATCACTTATTATAGGCTCATCTTCAGTTGAATCATCTTTTGTTGAGTTGTCTTTAGATGGGTCTTCATTGGTAGAATCATCTATAGTTTGATCGTCTTTAGGCGGATCTTCCTTAGGTAGATTACTTTCTTCAGGCTTACTTGCAAACGAACTAACACTATATTCTTCCGTGTTATCAAAACTTTTAAACACCATTGTTCTTGTTCCATAAAAATCCTCCGCAGTATAACCAGCAGATTCATTTCCAATTACGTCTGGATTTCTATATTTTATTGTCAAAGTATTTCCTTCAATTGAACAATCAGTTATATCCCAAGCATCTCTAGTATATTCTCCTCCTTTATTTCCATATCTAAATGAAAAGTAGTATTGTTGTCCATCTATCCATATTTCCGCACCACTTCCAAAATAAGACATCGCAGAAAATGAAGAAGCATATTCTCCCAAATCTACAGTCATCACCAATTGTGTTTCATTATACTGACCTGTTTCTTGATACTGTAATTTCGTATTTGTTGCTATATAATCAAGTTTCTTTTTTAAGTCAGGATCCACGTCAGCATATACAACATTACTAATAGAAGGCAATATTCCATTTAACATTATCACTGCTAATATTAAGAATATCATTATTCTATTCCCTGTTTTATTTTTTAAATTCATATTGCCTCCTCCTTTCTTTTTTTATTATTCATTAGGATTATTTATTTTATATGTATAACTATCATTTGTATCAACATTTGCTGTATCAACATTTGCTGTATTAGATGCTCTTCTTTGTGAAAGTCCATCTGAAAATGCTCCAGCTAATTTTTCGTGACCTGCGATTTTTTCTGGTGTTACACTTCCTCTAGATTGAGTACTATCAGCTTGTGTTGCTGGACTTGGAGTTTGTGCTGGTGGAGTTGAACTTAGAGCTGTTGTTCCACCGTTTCCTTGCTCTGCGGCACTTGCTGCATTTCTTGCATTTTGGGCTGCCATATTACTTGATGTATTGCCACCGCTTTTTGGCTGTTTTTTTGTAGCACTTGTTGAACCACTTGCATTTGCACTTGAAGCTTTTTTTGTACCGGCAATTGTTGTTGCCAATGTAACGCCATTTTGAAAATCTCCCGCTGTTCCACCACCTGCTATACCACTAGATATAACTCCGGTCACAGCGGCAGCATTTCTAAACATCATAGCACCTTTCTTAGCATATGTTTTTAGCTTTCTTATTTTACGATTTCTTTCTCTTATACCAGCATGATGTTTACCTTTTTCATCAACCCAACCATTTAAACGTCTATCTCTTAAATTATATCTATTTTGAGCTCCCTTTCTGCCTGCAACTATACCATTATTTAATCTTCTTTGAGCATTTCTATCTTGTCGTTTTTGTTTTTTTTCTATTCGCTTTTCCTTATTTTCTGCCTTTTTATCAATATCTTTTGTACTTTCGCCAATTTTTCTTGTATCATTTGCAGCTTTAGCTTTTGCTGTTACATCTTGTGATGTCGATTTTAACGTAGCAATTGTTGAAGCCGCTTTAAATCCAATTATTGCTTTTACAATAGATTCCAATGGTGATAATGCCATTACAGCAAACACAAACAATAACCAGTTGTCTGGATCATTCTCATAAATCGATAATCCGCCTTCAACAAGTGTCACATACAATAGTGCATGTGCAGTTTGAATAAATACATTAACTATGTATTCCGTCATCCATGTTTTTAATGCCTTAGGTTTATCTATTCCCATTGCTTTTTCAACACCATACATCATAATTGTAAGGGGATATATAGTAATTAAAGCAGCAATTGTTATCAAACGTTTATAATATAAAAATAGCATTAATACCATTTGATAAATCAATAAGAACCAAATCAATAAGTACACAAACCTAAAAGTTTGTCCAGCTCTCTCTCTCATTATTCCCATTAAATCTAATCCTTTTTGTTCTATCTCTATGGCTTTTTCTAACTCCGTTAATTTTTCATTTGCTTGATCATATCTTTCTTTTGCTTCCAAATGAGATACAGCAGCATTCGTAATATCAGTAGCTATAAGGTCAGGAACAGAACCCATAGTAAAAAACATATCTGATGAAGAAGTTTTACCACCACTTAACATTTCTGAATTATAGTATATTTGTATATCGCTTGGACTACAACCATTACTATTAATATAATTTTCTACTTGTTGCATAGCTATATCCGAGTTTCCACTAATCGGTAGTTTTAAAGTAGTTCCTTTTCTTCCAATCTTTAATATGCCACCATTTCCTACCATTTCCCATATCTCATCATCAGAAAGTCTTCTATAAGGACCACCAGAAGCTATTCTTTCTTCCATAGCATCCTTATATTTTTGAAATAGTTTTTCTCCTGCAATTGAGTTAATAAAGTTGTTTTGTGCTGTTTGTAGTGCTGTTTCATATTTTGATAATTCTTCTTGCAAATTATTATATTCTTCTTGAGCTTCTGCAGCCACAGTGTCTCTAACCTTATTCAACTTGTCAAGCATTGATGTCTCAGAGTCTTCCCCCTCTTGATATTTATCTAAAAAATCAAGATTATAAACTGATGCCATAGAATACTTACTCTGTTTTCTTATAGTTGCTACAAGTGCATCATTAATCTGTATTGTATACTTCATGATGTACGGCCCAAAAAACATAAACGCAACGGCCACGACCCAACCAGAAAGTAATCCAGTTAAACTCTTTTGTTCCGGTGTTCCCGCAAAAAGCATTGCTCTTATGCCTAAAACCGGTAATGTTATTATTAATATAACTTGAGCAAACCTAGAAAATGTTTTAAACCAAAAGTTTATTATATTTTGCATTGTTGACGTGTACATTCCAGAACTAGAAGATGTACCAAAAAAGTCTATTATTGTTGGCTTATATTGATTAAATATAAGCACATCTATACTTAACCATCCACCTTTTAGTTTTCGCATAAAACCTAAGAATGCATCCCCAAGGCTAATTCCAACTTTAGTAATAAGTTTTTCTATAGCATTTGCCTCATTATCATCTAATACTTCTGAACTTACTCCATAAAAAGCATATGTTATTGTTGGCGTTTCATTACCATACGTTATCCAATAGCCATTATCCAAAGAAGGGTTAACGCTTCTTGAATTCTGTTTACTAGACATTATCATTAACTCTGTAACTGTGTGATTTTCAGACACAAATACATATTTTTTTGTATTAACACCAAGAGCGATATCGTCATATGCATTTCCTAGTATAACAGTTTTTATCTTATCTTTTCCAAAACTCTTACCATAATTTTGAATCTCTTTTATGGTGTATACTGGATAAATATGAATTTGTCCATTAGTTACAGCATTGTCATCAAGTATTGCACCAGATTGCAAATAATTTATTCCTGTTTTTCTGTCTCCAGGTGATGCATAATAACAATTGCCCTCAGAACCTGTACTTGATCTAGCACTATCTAAAGTGAATATTACTCTTTTTTTCTCTTGGTCAAGTGCAACTTTATATAATCCTATCCAGTTAGCACCATCACTACTCATCTTGTAGTAAAATGGTAATTTAAAATTACTATAATTCACTATCGTCTCATAGTCACCAATACTTATTATTAATGGATTTTCCTTTGTTCCTAGATCACTAGTACTCCCATCTAAAGTGTATTCTTTCGCATAAGAAACTGATGATATTCCAAATAAAATCATCAGAAGCATTGATATTTTTAAAACATTAATTAATTTCTTCTTCATATCATCAACTCCTTTCATTTTTAAGATTATAGATGATGTGTGTCTAAATATTCTTCAAAAGCAAGTCTTGCTCTAGCTTCACCATATTTTGCAAGTACTTTAGCATACACCTTAAGTGCTTCACTCATGATTTCTTGTTTCTTCATTCCGTATTTTTCAATAACTTCTTCATCAGAAATTTCTTCTCCCTCACTAGCTCTTGCATAAGCTTCTGCTCGTGCCATTGCAGCCTCCTCTGCTGTCAACTCACCACTCTGACTTATATATTCATCCACAGAGCCTTTTTGTATACTAGCAGCCACTCTTTTTCCAGTAATTCTATCATCTATCTTATTAGCTAAGGTAGTTAAAGGAGTCATTATAGTTTGACCCACAGCACTTCCCTTTGTTGCACCTTCTATTGCACCGGCAATGCCTTTTCCTGTGGCAAGTTCATATGTACTACCCATAACACCACCAACAACTTTTCCTATTCCACTTGTGCCTTTACTAAATATTCCCGCAGTTTTTTTACGGTTAAATATTGCTTTTGCAATCTTATCTCTAGCAGCCTGTGATGCACCTACACCTGAAGTTGACGTTGCTGATGTAGTAGAAGCTGTCGTAGATGTAGTATTTGTACCACTCGTACTGCCATTTGTAGCACCTCCCGAATTTACAGCAGCTTTTGCATTTTGTGCTGCAAGATTATTTCCACTCTTAGCACTCATTCTTTCATCAATACCCTTTTCGGCTTGTGTATCATCTTCAGACATATGATTCCCACTAGATTTTTTACCTCCAAACATTTTAGCAGTTTGAGATGCTACATTCATCATAGCTATACCAGTAGTAGCTAGATCTCCCATAGTGCCTGCAGATGATTTAACATTAAAGATATTACGTAATATTTTTTCACCTTCAAATAGGAATAATACACTTAAAATCATAAACAACCAGTTAGCTCCATTACTTTCTATAAAAGAGTTAACGCTAACATTTACTATCAAATAGTATACAGCCGCATGAAACATTTGCACAATTACATTTACAGTATATTCCTTAAACCATATTCCAAAAGATTGTGCTTTTTTATCTCCTAATTTATCAATCGCATAAGATGCTGCAACAAGTGGAAATATAGTTATTAAGAAGGCTATCATAAAAGCCCTTTTATAATAAACAAACAATATTACATACGTTTGACCAATAAGTATAAGGTATATAGCTGTGAGAATAATTTTATTTAACTTCTGACTTAGTACTCTTGTTTTCATCATTGAATCTCTAATTTTACTTAGGTCTATCTCATTTGTCTTTTCATTATAATGGTCTTTTCCTATCATTAAATATACAAACTCGTCTTTTCCAAAAGTTGCATATGCATCATACTCATCACCACTAAGAAAATCCGAATCTACACTATCATTGATTGATGAATGTCCAGATTCATTAATTCTTTTTTCCATTATAGTAACAACTGCATTGTTTAATTCAACTAAATATTTCATAACATACGGAAACAAAAATAATATTGCAACGCCAACCACCCACGATGTAAGAGCTTCCTTATATTGTGCTTTCTTCTGTGCAGTACTATTAAGCATTATTGTTACACCAATACCAACTAAAACAACCATATAAACAACAATTGCTATTTTTCTAAAGATATTGTACCAGTAACTTACGACATTTCCCATTATGTTCTTAATGCTACCTTCTGCTCCTCTTTCCCAAAAATTAATGTCTACCTTAGCAACCTTATTGAAGATTAGCCTATCTATCGTAACCGGCTCACCAACAGCTCTAGAAACAATATAAAGCAAACCATCACCCAACGGAAGTAAAATTTCGTTCAAAATTTCCTGGACAAGCTTCGCAATTTCATTTACAGCATCGGTTATAAAGCCCCAAATTCTAGCAAATACGCCTTCTTCTTTTTGCGTTAGAGTTTTTTCCTCTATCTTAATGTTATTTAAAGATATCGTCTCGCCATTATCCAAAACAATTTGTGCATTTCTAAGTTCCTCGCTATTTATTCCTTCTGGCAATCTTATGTACATTTGTCCTTCACTATTTACCAAGATATTTATATTTCGTACATTCTTATTAGGAATTTTTAATTTCCCGGAAAATTCAACTCTGTTTCCATCATTCATGTAATAGTAACTAGCACTATCTGAATCATACGATAAACCTTCAAAAATCAATATACCTTGCTCTGAACGCATTGTTGCTTGATTATTTTCTTCTACCTTTGTTGTTGTTAAAATTCCACTTATAGTTACTCCTGCAAAAGAAACGTTAGAAAAGCAAATGAGCATAACTAATATAAAACAATATATAAAATGAACTTTATTCTTTTTCATTTGCTTTCCTCCTTTCTAAACAAAGTAGCTTAGTGCTTTTTAGCAAAACCTTTAACTTTGTCGAATCCTTTCTTAATTCCGCCTTTAAATCCTTTACCCACCTCATCAACAGGTTTTACCGATTCAGTTCCCGCTGCATTAATGATGTCTCTTATTATTTTCTCACCAGTAAAAACAAAGTTTGTAGCAACTATGAAGATAATCCAGTTTATTCTAGACAATCCTCCAGAAGCCAAAGTTGATTTTATTTGTTCTATTATTACACCTGCAACAATTCCATAAACAACAGCATGTATACTTTGTAAGAATACATTCACAAAAAACTCCTTGCACCAAGAAGAAAGAGCAGATTGATTTCCTGTTGTAATTGTTCCAACTATATACTCAACCAATGTTATAGGAAAAATCATGATCAAAAACGCTATCATTAAATATCTCTTGTAATATATAAAAATAAATATGACTAATTGTACAATCATAACAAACCAAAGTATTACAAACAGCATTCTTCCTGTAACACCAGCCATTGCACGCATGATTCGCATTAAATCTGTTTTTCTTGTATATTTTTCTACGTTGTTTAAATAAGCTGCTGTTGCTTCCTCACTACCTAATGTTAAAAGGTATGATGTTTTTGTAACATACTCTGGGCTACGTTCTTCAATTTCATCTTGAGTTAAATCTGAAACTCCACTTCCGAAGTTGTTACCACTACCTATGGATGCTGAATTTTCTCCAGACATCATTCTTAACAAAGCTTCATTTATATCAAATGAGTACCTCATAACATAAGGAAATAAATAGAAAATTGCAATACCTAACGTCCATTTTATAAGCATATCTTGAGCACTTGCACGTCTACCCGCACCACCAAGCATAATCATTACACCAACCACAACTAAAGCCACAAGATATACCACTATAACAATCTTTCCAAGGAATGAATACCATGAATTAACGATATCCTTTATAAACTTTGAAGCTGTTGATTTTGTTGGGTTCACAGACTTATCAAAAAAGTTTGCATTCAAAGATTTTACTTTGTTATAAATTATTTTATCAATTGTAACTTCTTCTTTTAGTAAGAAGTTTATATATTCCATAAAGTGATCACCAACAGACAAACATACCTCACTTACAGTCATTTCTAAGGCTCCAGCCTGTTGATTTTTTAAACTTTCCTTTAATTCCTCTGTAGTAGTTCTCTTGTCTTCTGTCTTTTGAGTGAAATATTTAGCCATGTCATCGGGGATTGTATATAAAGCTTCTTGATTTTTCTGTCCACTCACATCACTATTGGCATACAATACTGAAAAAGAAAAGAGTGTAACAAATATTGATATAAAAATAAATATTTTTAAAAATATCTTATTCTTAACCATCACTGTAAAACTCCTTTCTTTCTTATTATTGATATTTGTCTTCTGTAGAGCACAATTAAATGTGCTCTACAGAATTTATTTTTAGTAATTAGCTCATATTATTCTATATTTTTTAGGCAAATTCATTAAACCATTATTAATTGTTGTTTTGTTGTTCAACCATCTTGTTAACGTTTGTTTCAATGAATGCAAACTCTCTTTGTGTTGGTCTAATCTCTAGAATTGCTGTTTCATTTCCAACCTTAAGCAAGCCTTCACCTCTTGTTGCAGTAAGCAAATACGAAGCCTCACCTTCAGATAACTTAAATACCTCTTTTATATAATCGATTTCTGATTTATCTTGTGCTAAGAACAATTTTGTATCAGAAGATGTAAGAACGGCTTGTGCTTCCTTATTTTCGTAGAAGTCTTGGAACTTCTGTGAAATAACTGCTAGCGAAACATTTCTTTTTCTAGCACGTCTTGCCATAGTGTTCAAGAAATCTACAGCTTCTGGGTATGGAAGAAGCATCCACGCTTCATCAACAAGTACTCTTTTTCTCTTTGCTTTTGATTTATCTTCACTGTTCTTTTTAACATATTTTTCCCAAATCCAAGAAAGCAAAATTTGTTGAGCTAATGGTCTAGCAAATCTTTCTTCAAGTTGCGAAATGTCAAGATTTATAAATGGTGCTCCATCCAAAAGTTCGAATGTTGATTGACCATCAAAATATGCCATCTGACCATCAAATTCACGAACATATTGTCTCATAACCTTTATCAAATAACTGAAGTGGAATTGGTAGTCAATGTTATCATTTTCTTCAGCTTTTCTAAGTAATCTTCTGTACCAAGTACCAATTGTAGGTAACTCCTTTTTCTTTCTTGTAAGTCTTGTTCCAAGTTCAAGAACATCATCTGAATATAAACTATTAGGATTGTTGTTGATACCATACGCTTGATATTCTTCACCAACCGTCTCAGCAATAATCTGTTTTGTTATTTCATTTACTTCTTCCGATCTTGTACTACCTCTTGCCATTGTAACCAATATGTTGGTTACGTCCTCAACCTTATTTTCAATATTTAAAACAGTTCTTTCTTTTCCTGTTATTTCATCTTTTACTATTTCTGGTTCAACATCAAATATATTTATTATTGTTTGTGAACTTGGGCTTATTACAACATTAATTCCTCCCAAACTTTCTGCAACAACGCCATACTCACCTTCGGCGTCAAGTGCCAAACTTTCAATTCCCATAAGAACTGAAGAACGAGACGTGATTGTCTTAATTGTAACACCTTTACCAGCACCAGACTTACCAAATATAACCATGTTATAATTAGTTAGTGATGGATGGAAATTATCATACAATATTGGTAGTCCTGTTTGCTTATCAAATCCTAGTGGTATTCCTGTTGAATGACCAATTTCAGATGATACAAATGGGAAAACTGTTCCCATTGAGCTTCTATCAAATGTATGTTTTTTGGTTATGTAATTTCTATTAAATGGTAGGTTTGATTTAAATGCTTCTTCTTGTACTGCCCAAGCTGTTTTAATATTAACAAGTCCCTTGGACATCTCCATAGAAAGAAGCTCTGAAAGCTTATCTAATTCCGCTAAATCATATGAGAAGATTGTGCAAACAATTGATGATTCAAATAATTTATTAAAACCAGCTGCTATTTCATCTCTTATACGTTCAGCTTCAATACGTTTATCTTCTATAAGTCTTTCTCTGTTTATATCGCCACGTTTTTGTGCAACAATTCTTTCAGATTCAAGTGAAACAATTATCTTATTCAAACTGTTTTGAGATGTGGCTTCGCTTACTGGAGATATGAAAACTGATGTATTAATATCTCCAAAATTATACATTCCTCTTAAAAAATATGGAAAGCTTGCCATTCTAGGAAGTCCAGATACATAATGGCTTCTAGCGTATCTAGTCAAACTAGACATTATTGCAATGTGGTTCAAATTCGAAGCATCAATACCAGAAGGTGCTATCAAATCTTTAACAGTTTTTTTGTTATCGACCAAAAAACTTTCTGCTTCTTTCTGTTTTGCAATTAATTCTGCACTTGTATCCACATTTGCAGGAGTTTCTTTACTTTTTTTCTTACCAAACATTTTATCTCCTCCTCATTCGTAACTTAAAAACTGAGCTCATAGTTCCAAAATCTCTTATTTAAGATTATTCTCTTCTTGATTACCATCAGTTGGGGTTTGTGGATCTACAGTTATATGTGAATCCTCTCTTTCTTCACCCTTTAGTTCAATCTTTGAAGAATTCATCATTTGCTCTGCTTCTTCTGGATCAATTACTGGTACTTTCATTTGTGAATTCAAATCAGTAAGTGCAATATCAACCACAGCAGGATCGAATTGATCACTATGGTCTAATATAAGTTGCATAGCTTGTGCTTTTGCATTATCATTCATTTCTTCTTCATAAGTTAAATCATTTGCACCTCTTAACTTATCAACAGCTTTCTTAAGAGCACTTTCTGCTTCTGTAATAGCTTGCTCTTTAATCTTGTTATCAAGAGCGATTTGTTTCTTTTCAAGAACATCTTGTGCTGTAGAATACAATCTGTAGAATCCATTGTCGATAGCTTTTTTAATATTAAATACATCAGCATCATCTTTGTTGTATGCAATATAAAGCATTTCAGCTAATTCATCAGATTTCATAATGCTGCTTTCAACACCACATGGCATAAGTGCACCAGAAATACTTCTACATCTTGTATATAATTCAGAATAAGCTAAATCGTGAGCTTCTTCTTTTGTGAAGTTTGTTGCCATACCCAATTCAGAAGTATAGTAAGAAACAACAACATAATATTTTCTTTGAAGTATGCTCTTATTCAAACTCATTTTTTCTACATAGCTTACTATATCAGCACCATACTCAAGCAATGTTCTTTTCTTTCTTACTTCAAAGTCTATAGCTTCTTTTTCTTTTAAAGTAAGTTTGCTAGATTTCTTTAAGTTGTATGCTTCAAGTTCTGTTTTTGAATAATCCTCTTTTAAAGAATCAAGTCTTTGTTTGTAAAGATTAATTCCTTCTTCAAGGTTTAACGATCTTGATTGAACATACAACTGAATTGGATATTTTAATGTATTTAAGAAATTACTAAATCCCTCTTCAACAGCAAGCATTTCATTTTCTGACATAAGGTCATAGTTTATACCTTGACATTTCAACACCATGACATATTTGTTACCATTTTCTTGAACAATCATATCATCTTCAATCTTATCAAATTCCATAAACTTCAATACATCAGCTTTATTAAAATTTGCACTAGCTGTTCCTTTTGATTGTTCTTTTTTACTGTTATCTTCTAGTCTAGTACTATTTCCCTTAGACATAAATAAAATTAAGAAAACTATACCTCCAAGGGCAACACCAACAACCGCAGTAATAACAGTAATCAGCATATCTAGTTCACTACCTGGCATATATTTCATCCTCCTTTAATCATTTGTTATAAAATAATATTTTTGCATCTATTCTCTAATCAAAATTTCTCTTTAATTCTCTCTTCAATTGAACTAACAACACTATTTCCATCTTTGTTTGTATTAGCATTGTAAGAAGTTTGATCATACAAATATATCTTTTTATTTTTTCTAAAAGCAATATATTTAGCAATTATTTCTCTAATGTATTCTCCGCCAGTTTTCTTAAATAGCGAAAAGGCATTCGATTCAGGCACTTTTACCTGACCTATAACAAAGCCTATTAAAGCACAAATACCAAGTAAAACCCATCCAACTAAATATGCTCCAAAAGCACTAGCAAAAGTGTATAAAAAAGTACCTACACCAATTCCAATCAAAGTTCCAACAAATCCTTTTGGAGTAAAAATTAACAAAATACGTGCATCACCATCAATTTCTCTAGGTATTAAATGTGTTCCCATAACTACACCTCCACTCTTAATGATATTTACATACTCTCACTAATGATTATAGCATAGCCACTAGAATAAAAGTAGAAAAAAGTAACTTTTTTTATTTTTTTAACAAAAAATTAATATTGTTGTAATATTTTTGTAATTTAAAACGTTCTTTTAACACACAAAATTGCAAAACAATACACCAGTTTACTAAACTAGTGTATCTTAAAATTCATCATATGCATATCTATATACTTTCGTATTTTAAGACTTTATGTCTTTAAACAGTTCCTCTCATAGCACATCAAAAATTAATTTAATCCACTTATTATATCATTTGCCATATCTTCTATTCCACTTCCGCCACCTGCTATTGATGCAACTGTATTAGCTACAAGTGAAGCACCAGCAATAAGAAAAGCACCTATCAAGTAATTTATTAATCCCTGTTTCAAATTAGCTTTATCATTTGCAGCAGATAACATATACTTTATAGCAACATAAGCAAGCATACCCAATGCTACAGCATAACCAACATATGCCACAAAATTTACAATGTTTTTAGCTGCAGATTGTATTGCACCAGTTGCACCCGCAAAAACAACATTTTGAAGCATAGAAATAATACATAGAAGTGTTAAATAATTTTTCATGAACTTTTTCATAATATCAACCTCCCAAATAAGGTATTTTAATTTTAGTATTCTAAAACATTTTTGTTTTGGAACTCTCCACCAATCAAATTAATGAAGAAACGACCTATCGTTGCAGCACCAAAACAAACAATAGTACCAATAATCCAAGGAATTAATGCCATCTTTGCATTACTCTTTTCATTAGCACTAGAAAGTGTGTACATGATACCTATTTGTATACACTTTCCAATACATACAGCAGCACCAACAATTAAAATAACTTGTGTAACTTCGCCTAAAACGCCTGAAACTTCTGCGTCAACAGTTCCACCACTAGCAAATACTTTAATTCCAAAATTCAAGAAGAACATTGTATAATACATTAAATTAACCAAAATTTTCTTTTTATTCATACAGTTCACCCCCATACAAGCATAATGATACCTTTTATATAATTATAATACCTATTTCGCCCTTTTTCAACAAGATTTTATTCAAGGTTAATCGCTTAAATAAAGTAGATATATTCATCTAAAAATCTTTCGCATAAAACAAAAACTCGCAAGAACAAATCTCACGAGTTTTCTTTACCATTTAATTGTTTGTTAATGATATTTCTTTTTAATTAATTACCACCAACGATACCTTCACCAACATTCTTAAATAAACCAACTATTGTTGATGCAGCAAATACAAGAACAGCACCTATTACATAGTTAATAGAACCCTTCTTTAAGTCTGCTTTTTCGTTTGCTGATGACATCATATACTTAATACCAATGTATAGAAGCATACCAACAGCTATAGCATAGCCAAACCATTGTATATATCCTAACACATTACTACCTATATCAGCAAAACCAGTAGCGTTACCTATGTTTGGTGTAGGCACAGTAGCAAATACTGATGTTCCTAATGTTATAAGTATAGATACTGTTAACAAAACACTAGCAATTTTTTTCATTGTTTTCAAAGTAATCCCCCTCTCTTAAAGAACTTTTAGATTTCATCCTCATAATTCCATTATAAATAAAAATATAAATAATGCAACAACTTTTTTGGACAATCTATTATTACATTCTGTTATCATGTTACAACATTTTTTCTTAAAAGTCAACGCTGTAGTACATTTTTCTATTTTGGAGTACATTTTTCTATTCTGGAGCGGGTAAAGGGAATCGAACCCTCGCCTTGGGGTCGGAAGCACCACATTCTACCACTAAACTATACCCGCATAAAATGTTACAGAGTCTCTCACTTTCATATTACAAGAAAGATGAAAATCCTTTATTTTCATTCTTTCGTCCCTCGAAAGTTTTCGACTGAAAGTGAAAAAATCTCCCGCATAAATTAAAATTTTTTATACAATAGGGAAGAAAATCCATACATAAAAAGTTGTAAATCTATTACTTTCCTGTTGTATAAAATTAAAAGACATATCCACTTGGTGATATGCCTTTTTGTGCTTGGTAGCGGATGTGGGACTTGAACCTACGACCTACCGGGTATGAACCGGGCGCTCTAGCCAACTGAGCTAATCCGCCATGTGCAACAATGCTATTATACGAAAATTAATTTGTTTTGTCAAGATAAAAAATAAAAAGAATCCTTCAATTTCTCACCATAAAATTAAGACACTACCTTTTTTAAGATAGTGCCTTTCTGGCGGAGTGAGTGGGATTCGCCATCCGCTTCGCGTATTAGACTTCGCACGCTTCGCTTGCTCTGTCAATTAACTAAAAAAGTTCCACTGGAACTTTTTCTTTACGTTAATTGCCCTCTCGGGTTCGAATCATTCTAGTTTTTGGCTTTATTTTAGGCACTACCTTTTTTAAGATAGTGCCTTTCTGGCGGAGTGAGTGGGATTCGAACCCACGAGAGCGAACTCACAATAGATTTCGAGTCTACGCCGTTATGACCACTTCGGCATCACTCCATGTATTAATTATATGTTTTTAGTTATTTTATATTATGCATTTTAAAGCAACTCTTGAACAGTATGAGAAAATGCATAAAAAATATGAAATCTATGATTTTCATTTCTCTACTGAAAAAATCTCTCGCATAAAAAAGCAACTTACAAACAATAGTGTTTATAAGTTGCTATCGTTTGGAGCGGGTAGCGGGAATCGAACCCGCACAATCAGCTTGGAAGGCTGAGATTCTACCATTGAACTACACCCGCATCTCCAAAGTACTTTTACATTATAGCAATCGACTTTGCCTTTGTCAATACTTTTTTGATATTTTTAAATTTATTTTAACACGCATTTTATTACGTTAAAGCCTGCCTTTTTATCTAATACCTCAACATTTCCAAAAAGTTCTTCTAAATATTTTATTGTGCTTGGTGCTCCATGTTTTTTGTTTATAACAATATATAACGCACCACCATCTAATAAATGTTCCTTTGCATCAGCATAAATTTGATAAATAACTGATTTTCCTGCTCTAATTGGTGGATTTGTTACTACTACATCATACTTTTCTTTTATTTGTTCGAAGCTATTTGATTCTAATACTTTTGTCTTCTCTTCTACTTTGTTTCTTATTGCATTTCTTTTTGCAAGTTCTAATGCTCTGTGATTTATATCTATCATTGTAACTTCTGTAACTTTTTTATTTGTTGCTAGCGTTATTCCTATTACTCCATATCCACATCCAACGTCTAGAATTTTTCCAGTTGCCTCATCATATATTGTTTTTACTAATAGTTCTGTCGCACTATCCACATGATTCTTCGAAAACACTCCATTATCACTTATAAACGAAAGTGTTTTTCCTTTTATTTCATATTCAATTATTCTTTCTTCAGATTTTACTGTAGGATCTGATGTAAAGTAATGTTCCATTTTCTTTTTCCTTTCTTTGATATTTATACAAAAACCTTCTTCAGTTTTTGAAGAAGGTTTTTATCTCATTTTATTTTGCTGATATGTATCCTTGCGTTGGATCTACATATTTACCATTTACTCTTACTTCAAAATGTACATGAGGTCCAGTTGCATATCCTGTGGAACCAACTAGCATTATTGTTTGTCCACGTTTTACTTGATCTCCTACTTTTACAAGTAGTTTTTGTGAATGGGCATACAATGTAACTATTCCGCCACCATGGTCTATCATTACTGTATAACCATATCCAGAAATCCAGCCTGCGTTAATTACTTTACCATCTGCGGCTGCAACAACATTTTTTCCGTTGCATCCAGCACCAGCAATATCAACACCAGTATGCATTTTATATACTTTTAATACTGGATGTAATCTGTTTCCAAATTTTGATGTGATTGTATAATATCCTGGTAGTGGCCATGTCATTGTTCCACCAGTATACTTGCTTGTTGTTGATGAACTTGCCAATTTTTTTAGTTCTTCTGTTAAAGCATCAGCTTTCTTTTGTAATTCATCAATCGATTCTTCTAGTAAATCTTCCGTCTTCTCAAGTTTTGAAAGATATGTAACTCTAACTTCTTTTGTATCTTTTAAAGCAACTTTTTGAGCTTCAGCAGCTTCCTTTTTGTTTTCGCATACAACTTTATTATTCTCTAAAGCAACCTTCTGCTCCTCTATTTGCTTCTTGTCATCTTCCAATTCTTTTAGCAAATTGTTATCATATGAAACTATTTCATCTATTAATCTGTATCTATAGAAGAAATCTGTTATACTATCAGATGCAAGTAACGCATCCCAGAACGAAAGTGAACCACACTTATAATATGCAACCAATCTTTCTTGTCTTGTTTCATCTTTCTTTGCATAAGCTTCTTCTGAATATTTAATATTTTCTTCAGCTACAACAATTTCACTTTCAAGATTTTTAATGTCATTTTCCAAATTTGTTATTTGAGTCTCGGCACTACCGATCTTTTTATCTAAGTCGTCTATATCATTCAATGTTAATTTTTTGTCTTTTGTAACTTGTTGTAATTCTTGTTTTGTAGAGTTTATATCTTGATTTGTTTTATTTATTTGATCTTTTATGCCAGAGGTCGTCGTTGCAAATACCGTAGATGTCATCATGCACACTAATAATAGCACCGATACCATTTTCTTCATATATATCCTCCTTTATACATCCAAATACTTGCTGATTGATGCTGAGCTTCCAACTGTTCCTATAAAAGCAGAAAGAACTAATAAAATTATAGTAAGTGTACTCATAGATTCATCAGAGAACTTTAAGAAGCTAAACATTGGTACATTTGTTGATAAATCTGTAAGCCTATTACATAACATACCAGTTATAGCTATAACTATAAGAGCACTTATAAGAGATATCATTAGAGCTTCAATAACAAATGGTGCTTTTGTAAATGTATCTGTTGCTCCAACATACTTCATAATCGAAATCTCTCTTCTTCTAGAGTAAAGCATAAGTTTTATAGAGTTCATCATTATAAAACATGCTGCAACAACTGCTAATATAAATATAGTTACTGATACAACCTTAATTGTTATTACTATTTTAGATATAAGTCCGCTATTTTCATTGACCATTATATCATTATCTTCTTCACCAACGCCTTCTATTTCTCTAAATGATCTGGCTATTTTTTCAGCATCATCTAAGCTATTAATTGTAACAATGAAAGATGCAGGATATATATCATCTGGTACTCCTGTTGTTATACCTGCAGGTACTCTTTCTTTTGCTCTTTCTTTTGCTTCTTCTTTAGAAATGTACTGTACACTATCAACTCCCTGAACAGACATTATCGTGTTTTTTACATTTTCTGTTTGTACTTCATCTAGATCTTGCAAAAACACCTCAATTTTTCCCTGTGAATCTTTTATAATATCCATCAGTGAATTAGCTGAAACATAAGCAACATACAAGAATGATATAAAAAATAATGCAAGAACCATGGTTACAATGCCTGTTATTACTATCTTTTTATTCTTTATTAAGCTGCTAGCCGCTTCTGCAATCCAATAACTAATTGTATTTATGTTCATTGATATACACACCTTTCTTAATGTCACTACATACAGTTCCATTATCTATAGAGATAACTCTTTTTTGCATTTTATCAACGATTTCTTTTGCATGCGTAGCAACAACCACTGTTGTTCCTCTTCTATTAATATCATTTAACAATGACATTATTTCCCATGCAGTCTCTGGGTCTAGATTTCCAGTCGGCTCGTCTGCTATAAGCATCATAGGATTATTTACTATGGCTCTAGCAACCGCCACTCTCTGTTGTTCTCCACCTGACAATTCATCTGGATACATTTTAGCTTTTTTTAATAGTCCAACCAATGCCAATACATTAGGCACTTGTTTTTTTATCATTTTAGGACTAGCCTCGATAACACGCATAGCATAAGCCACGTTCTCATATACCGTCTTATCTGGTAATAATCTAAAGTCCTGAAAAACAATTCCCATCTTTCTGCGTAAAAATGGCACTTGCTTTTTTGCAAGTTGTGTTATGTCTTTTCCATTTATATATATGCTGCCAGAAGTTGGTTCAACTTCTTTTAATAACATCTTCATTAGTGTAGATTTTCCACATCCACTAGGTCCTACTATAAAAGCAAACTCGCCTTTTTCTATGTGCAAAGTTGTATGTTTTACAGCCTCTGTACCCGTTTGATATGTTTTACACACATCATCAAAAAAAATCATTAATTCATCCTCCAATTGTCAAATAATGATTACATTCAACAAAATTATATCAATAATAACATTTTAAATCAATAATTGAAATATGTTTTTTGTGTGAAAACTAACCTAATTCTTTAAAACCTTGACCATACGCATCAGTTACCGTGGTTATAATTGTAAAAGCCTTATCATCTATTCCTAATATTCCTTCTTTTAATTTTGGTATTTCTTTTTTATTTACAACACATAATAATATTCTCTTTTCTGTATTGGTGTACGTTCCAACAGCATTAATTTTAGTGGTTGTTCTATTCAAAACACTATGCATATAATCAGATATTTCCTTATCTTTTTCAGTTATTATAAAAACTGCTTTTGAATAATCTGCACCAACTAAAACCAAATCCAACATCTTAGTCATGACATATAATGAAACTATTGAATATAAAGCAACTTCTATACTGTTAAAAATAATTGATGATGTTGCTATAATAATGCCGTCAACAATCAAGAGAATTTCGCTTAAGTTCATATGTTGTTTCTTAACTTGCACAAGCTTTGCTACCAAATCTGTCCCACCAGTAGAACCACCAGCTCTATATGTTAAAGCTATACCAAGCCCTGACAAAATTCCACCATATATTGCGGCTAATATTGGTTCGGTTGTTAATACTCCAAAGTACTCTCCAAGCTTTATACCTAAAGAACAAAATATCATTCCCACCAAGCTTCTAAATCCATATTTAAAACCTATAACTTTCCAAACAAGCAAAAATATTGGAATATTAAGTGCTGGCAAAACAACACTAGCTGGTAACTTCATAACATAGTGTAATATCGTTGCTATACCCGTAAAACCACCTGTAGATAATTTTGAGGGAAGCAAAACACTACCAACACTGACACCAACAAGTGTTGCACCAAATATTAAAACCATATAGTCAAATATCAATTTTATTTTAGGATTAGTAATTTTTTTCATTTAATCTTCTAACTCCTTTATTATCTTATCTAATGCTTCTTGTCCCATCTTTTCAAAACTTGCAGTCTTTTCTTTGTAATTCACATTTCTATCTTTCATATAAATATCAACTTGCTCCAATATTTTTTCAACCGATATTTTTTCGTAAGTACAAACAGATGTCATATTCATCATTTCCAAAAATCCATCAATTTTAGGCTCATATGATATTCCAATAGTTGGAACATTCATAAGTGCAGAAAATACAAGTGCATGTAATCTAACGCCTATGTTAATATCCATGTATCCCATTGCACCTAATATTTCAGATGGTAAGTATCTGTTAGGCATTAAAACTGTAGCATCTTCATGTTTCATTTTATGCATAACTATTTTGCTTATTTCAGCATCTTTAGGCTTATGGAAAGGAAAGAAAACAATTCTAGCATTATACTTTTCAACCAGCTTGTCTGCTATTTCAGCAAACAAATCCGTTCTATCTTTATCTTTCCATTCTCTTATAGAAAAGCCTATTAGCACTTCTCCTTCTTTATAATTATGAACATTATCGCGTATTATTTTAATGCATCTTTCTGGTGCTGGTGGTTTCATCATAAATATCATGTCTGATGAAATCATCATCTTTTCTTCTTTAATTCCCATTTCTTTTGCATAATCATAGGCTTGCTTATCTCTTAATGCAATTAGTTTTACGCTCTTTTTGTTCAAAATAGCTTTCGTCATTTTTCTATAAAACTTAGTATTTATAGGTCCCATTCCTTGATAAGCAACGCATACCTTTTTGCCTAATAATTGTGCAATCCACACTATTCCAAGATAATACCATATACTTTTTTTGCTTGTTATATCCTGAAACAACGTTCCGCCGCCACTGACTAATATATCTGATTTTCTAATAGCTTTTACTATTTCTCTCAAGTTATACCTATTGTAAGCTTCAACATTATATAATTCTTTCGTCCTATCTGGATTTGAAGATAACACTATTAATTTATAATTCTTTTTTGCTAAAGCTATAGAAAAAGTTTCTATCATAGCTTCATCACCTGTATTATTAAAACCATAATATCCAGAAATTAGCACACTTTTCATATGTTCAACTCCCATTCTCTAAAGTTACAGTTATATTGTAATATAAAGGTTGAAATAAAACAAGAACGCAAAAAAAGAAAGTTAATAATTAAACAACTTCAATTACTGACTTTCATTGTTATTAATATTATTTCATAGCTTGCATTGCATTTTTTGCAGCATCCATTTCAGCTTCTTTTTTGCTTCTTCCTTTTCCTCTTCCAAGAGCTTTTCCATCGCAATGTACTTCAGAAACAAAAATTCTATCATGTTCTGGTCCTATCATATCGATTATTTCATACTCTATTTTTATTTCACCTTTTGCTTGCAACAATTCCTGTAGCTTGGTTTTATAGTCTTTGTTGCCCTCTTCTATAAAATCTTCTATTCTTGGTAATATATTAGGTAAAATAAATTTTTTTACAGGCTCAATTCCCGAATCCAAAAAGATCGCACCTATGACAGCCTCAACGCTATCTGCAAGAATTGATGCTCGATATCTTCCATCAATTTTATTTTCACATTTTCCAACTAACAAAAAATCACTAAAACCATATCTATTAGCAACTTCTGCCAAAGATTCTTCACATACTGCATAAGCTCTAGCTTTAGTCATTTCTCCCTCCGAAAGTGTAGGGTAAGTCTTGTAAATGTATTCGCTTGAAACTAGTTCTAAAACAGCATCTCCTAAAAATTCTATTTTCTCATTATAATCTTTTGACGAAATCTCATGGGCATAAGAACTGTGAGTTATCGCTGTTTTTAAATAACTTTTGTTCTTAAATTCATATCCTATTTTTTCTTCAATATTCATTTTTATTCCTTTCAATTCTAACGACTGTAATTCCCCTAATATTACAAAGTTATTATATTTATATTATAAGAAAACTGAAAATCGAAAATTTCCAGTTTTTCAATTTTTGAGAGTTTTCCGATTGAAAAGGAAAAATTTTCTCTCATAAATAAAAGTTTTCTATACAATAGGTAAATAATAAACTTGCAACCTTTTATATATTAATTTTCTTTCCTATTGTATAAAAAATTAATAGTGCCATAGCGAAGACCACCTGGCACTTTATCATTCTTTATTATTATTTATTATTCTTTATGTATTCAACAACATCCCCAACAGTCGTAATCTTCTCAGCCTCACTGTCTGGTATTTGTAAATCAAATTCTTCTTCTAATGCCATAATTAGCTCAACTATATCTAATGAATCTGCTCCTAAATCATCTATAAATGATGTTTCTAATTTAATTGCATCATCTTCAGCATTTAATTGCTCTATTATAACTTCTTTAACTTTTTCAAAAATTGCATCTGGATTCATTCCAAATGACCTCCCTTCACTTTTGTTTTAACGCTTCATCTATATAGGAATATTCACTAAATATATATTTATTAAAATATTATTTAAAACTGAATTTTCTTATTAAATTTTCCTATACATTAACAATAGTATATGTTTATTTAATTGTCAATATTTTATTTTATTTTTTGTAGTAAATATTGATATTTAAGCATTTTAAGATGTTAAATTTCTAATTAACAACATTACTATTTTTCTTTGCTTTTGGTCCAAACAATTCATCAAATTTCTTTTCTAATTCTGCCTGTAAATCGTAATCATCATTCATTGTTGTATTTTGTGTTGCAGTCGCAACAGGAACTTCATTTTTAGCTTTTACAAGATTTGATGTGTCGATATCTATATCATCATCAAAAAAATCAGAATTTTGAGCAGTTTTTAATTCTTCAAAAGGTGAAGAAGTCGTTGTTGAATTAGATGTTTTATTACTATTTGAAGAACTTCCAAAAATATCATCATATCCATTCAATTCATATGGATTTGTTATCTTGTACTTGCCTCTCTTTGGTTCCTCTATGTTTCTATGATCTAATTCTAGTTTTTTAGCCTCTACTGATAATGGATGTGGACCACCTGGTTTTCTGTAATACCAATACTTTTGTGCTTTAATCGGTTTCGTTGCTTGAACTAAGATTATACATTCCTCTGAACTCATTCTTCTAAGCTCATCTGGTGTCATTAATGCCCTTGCCATGATTTGATCTGAATAGTTACGTCCACTAAAGTTTGACTCTTTATCCGTACTTCTTGAAACATTGTCTCTAGTAATTGTTTTTTCGCCCAATTGTTTAGAAAATGTTTCAAGAGTTTTTTGAGCATTACTTCCCAAAAATAGATGAGTACTACAGTTAGCCATGATGTTCTCTGTAACTTTCTCATCATATATAGCAATAAGTTGATCTATGCTTTGCAAGATAATACTTATGTTTATCCTATACGATCTACATGTACTCAAAATTTGCTCAAATCTTGGGATTCTTCCTATATTAGCAAACTCATCTAGTATTAAAAATAATGGTGTAGGTAACTTTCCGCCCATAGTATCTGCATAATCATACAATCTATCTAGCATTTGTGAAAAGAATATATTCATCAAAAAATTATAAGTATCATTTGTTGCTGGTGTTATAAAATATAAAACAGACTTTTTATTTACTAAATCTTCAAATTCAATTGTATTAGTACTTGTCATTGCTGCAATTTCTTGCGAGTCAAAGGCTTCCAATTTTGCTGCAAGGGATACTAATATGTTTGAAAATGTTTTTTCTGATCCTAATCTAATAGTTTCAAAAGCTTTTCTTGCAGGATTATCAAAAGGCAAATCCATAAATATATTTCTTAAATCTTCGCCATCATTTTCACCGCCAAGTCTGACTAATGCCAAACAGCTTGCTAATGAATGTTCTTCTTCTGGTCTATTTAAAATAATGTAATACATAACAGCTTTAAGTAAGGCTTCTGATGTTTGATCCCAGAATGGATCACTTGATTTTTTATCTCCACCTTCTTTGTTAGAGATTATTTTTGCAATTGTATCTACATCAAGTGTTCCTCTTATATGTGAAAGTGGATTATAGCCATCACTAACTCTTGGATCAACAAGATTGATTACATGTACATCATATCCTCTTGCTTTAAATATTCCTGCTGTCCTATCATATAATTCTCCTTTTGGATCAGTAAATATATATGAGCCAAGCATTTGAAAAGCATTAGGTATAACGAATGATGCAGATTTACCAGCACCAGAGCCACCTATTACTAATATATTTCCATTTTTCCCTGCAGGAGGTGGATTCATAGGCATGCAATAGCCATCCGCAAGTATCATTCCATTTTTAGGATTTAACACATTGTAAGCTTCTCTTTGTGTACACCAGTCAGCAGAGCCATGTTCTATGCTTTCGTATTCACCTTTGCTATTCATTTTAATTAATATAATTACTGTTGCAGCCAAGTAGAATATAGAAAAATATTTTAAAGCTGTTAAATATCCGTTAAAATTTTTTGAAAAAGCTACACCTAAATTCTTTCCAACATCAGATACAACTTTTCCAAACACTTGTATATTCGTATCACCTACAAATGCACTATCACCAGAAAGTGATGCTTCGTACTCAACTCTACTAAATGAAGGTACGAAAAATAGGGCTAGCAATACAAATGCTATCCCTAACACTATTATAGCTGGTTTTCTCTTCTCAAACCAATTTTTCAATTTGGTCTCCTCCTTCGTATATCAAAATGTATCTTTTGTTATTCGCCAATAGAATTTTCTTTTCCTATTTCACCACTAACAAGGTCTTTAGACTTTATTGGCTTATCTTTTTTCAATTTCACTGTACAGTGCATAGCACTTATATTAACTTTAGCTGGTGATTTCAATTCGCCATCTTCATATTTAGCCATATGTACTTCTTTTTCTGACATGACACATTCCCCCTTAATTATACTTCTTTAACCTCAAGTGCAATATACGACTTATTAGGTTGCAACTTAATTTTAGCCTTAACCATATTCGCATCCTCATCATAGTATAATACTGGTCTAACCTCGTCTGCAATTTCTGGATCAATTATTGAAATAGGTCTTCTAAAGTTTGGTGTATATTTTAACTCTTTGTATGATTCTGAGTTTTCTGTATTAAGAATTTCAAAATCAATCTTTGCAGGTTTTTCGGAAACTAATAACTTGTCGTCAGAAAGTATTGCAGCATTTAAAAAAGCCTTTTCTCCATCTAATGTAAGTAATACTATATCATCTTGATTATTATCACTATTTTCAAGATAGAAAGTCTTTTTTCCAACGTTTGTACTATCTTCAAGCGTGTAGCTTAATTTTTGCAATGTACAATAAGAAGTACCTTCTTCTGGTTTGTTTACTGCAAAAGCCAAAGTGCACATTTCTGGTGAATCAACAATTGTAAAATTTTTTTCAGTATTTAGTTCCATTTTTCATACCCCTTTTCTCGAGTATCGGCTTATATGTATTAGAACAGCATCAACACTAGATAAATTATATCAAATAATTATGTAAATGTCAACTTTTTCTAGGACTGTAAGCCGAAACCTCTTTTAATTTTAAAAACAATTCTTTTTCTTCTGTAGTCAAGTTTTCTGGTATCATAATTTTTATTGAAAGGATTAAATCACCTCTGCGACCATCCTTGTTAACATAGCCTTTATTAACAATTCTAATCTTTTCTCCTGATTGAGTTCCCGCAGGAACACTCACAAACACCTTTGAATCAATAGTATCAACATAGAAATCTGCTCCAAGTGCAGCCTCCCAAGGTGTTATTTTCAAATCCATCATAATATCTTTTCCATCAATATCATATCTTGAATCTGGCAATATATTTACTCTTATAAAGAAATCTCCATTTTTCCCACCGTTTTTGCCTGGTCTTCCTTGATTTGCAAGCCTTATTTTTTCACCAGATTGAATTCCTCTAGGAATCTTTACTCTTAATGTTTTTATTGTGTTTTCAGATTCCCTAAAAGCTATTTTTCTTTCAGAGCCAAAGAAAGCTTCTTCCAAAGAAATTTCTATGTCCGATTCAAGATTTCTGCCATCAATAGCCTTATTATTTTCATCTTTGTATTTATCAAGATTTGTTACAATGTGTGGTTCATTGTTCTTTGAACCAAAGAATGTTGTAAAGAATTCACTAACGCCATTTGAAACATTTATCTTGTCTTTTAATTGTGTTCCTGATATTCCATCTCTAAATTTATAAGCAAAGTGAACTCTATCATATTTCTTTCTTGATATGTTATCACCCAAAACTTGATAAGCTTCGTTTATGTCCTTGAATTTTTCTTCAATGATAGGATCTCCACCATTTAAGTCAGGATGATATATTTTTGCCAAATGCCTATATGCACTTTTAATTTCATCATCACTTGCCTTTGAACTAGACAAGCCTAAAATTTTATAATAATTCTTGTACTTCAAAACATTTCATTCCTTGCAAATTTCTTATTGGAATAACCTATTCCGAGATTATTATATCATATTGAATTTATAAGACAACAAAATTTTAAATTTTCTACTGCACAGAAAGATAAAAATCTTCGATTTTCATTCTTTCGTCCCTCGAGAGTTTTCGACTGAAAGGAAGAAAATCTCTCGCATAAATTAAAGTTTTTTATGTAATAGGAAAGAAAATCAATACATAAAAAGTTGCAAATCTGTTACTTTCCTACTGCATAAAAAAGCAGAGATGCCATATTTCGCATCTCCGCCTATTAATATTATTCTGAATAACCTCTATAAATTACAGCAATGCCACTTAACTCATCAAAAGCAATTCTGTCGCCATTTTTCAATTGGAAAGTTTCTTTATCAACAAATTCAGCATATGTAAACATCCATCCATCATTAGCATTATTTTTTGAAACTTTTGCAAATATGTATTTATATTGTAACAAATCATACATTCTTCCGTTATACTCATAACTTGCTTCTCTTAAACTTAAGATTTTATCGCTTCCTTTAACTTCAGCTTCGCTTCCGCTCTTTACCTTTTCAATACATATATCATTTTTGTAACCTATAAAAGCGGTTCTAAATCTTTCTTTAATTGTTGCATACTCGTCTTTACTATCAGCTTCAAAAGTTACTAATTCTCCTGCTAACGCATCTCCACTAACAATACTATAACGTGTTGCTATTCTATCTAATATATACATTCTTGCACTTACCATTTGCACAGAACTATCTTTACTACTTTCTTTATCATTTAATATTTCAGATATTCTAGCCACTTGATATGTAACTTTATTTAAAGGTAATTCTGCAACAAGTATATCTACGTCCATATCTTCATTATAAAAAATATGTACTTTACATTTTTTCAAATCACCAAGTTCAGATACCGAGCCAACTTTATAAACATTACATTGTTCAATCTTTTTGATTGAATTGTCTTCATACTGTTTCGTTACCTTGAAAATAATAGTATCATCTGTTAAAGTATACTCTCCAAAAGCATTGTTGTAATACTTATTGTCTGTATCATATAAAACCGAAATATTATCATACTTGCTATCTTTTTCAACCACAACACACTTCCCAGCATTTCTTCCAGAAATATCTGATAACGCAACTAAATCGCCTATGTCACACGATTGATTTGAACTAACCTTGTAACTTACTTTCTCATCATTTAAGGACATTCCTTTTATTACAAATTGATTATTATCTGAAGCTGGAACAATTGAAGTTACATATACAAATTGATAATCACTGTCTTCATATTTTTTATCAGTATTTTCATTCAAGTATTTTCCAAATTCAATTTTAACAATTTCTTCTGCAACATTAAGGTATATAGTTGTTTTTCTAGAAACTAGTTTTTCCATTTGCTTACTTGTCATGCTGTCTTTATAATCATAAACAGTATCATCATCATCGATCGTATATACACAATTATTAGCAACAATATACTTATCACCATCAAAATATAGATTATCTAAATCATTATATTTTGTTATAATACCTTCTATTCCCTTAGTTTCGTATGTATATAAAGAATCTTTGATAAGTTCTGTTAATACCACATTTTTAGATAATTCTTTCCACTTTACTTTTTTTCCATTTTTAATTACTACAGCATCCGTCGTCGTATATTCCTCGCCATTAATCATAACTTTTCCCGATTCTTCCTCATCTTCTTTTTTTGATGAATATTCTATTTTAATATCATCTATTATTACAGAATTAGATGCGTTTATGTACACAGCTCTATATATAGTTTTTTCATCCTTAGAAACAATCAAGTATGCGTAAGTAGCACCACCAACAGAACCATAAGAGAAGCTCGTTTTAGCCCTCTTTAAGTTATAACCAGAATCTTCAAGATAAAAAACTGGTCCAGAAACAATTTTATAATCAGATATATCATCATCAAATGATAATCCATATATAACCTCTTTTTCTTTATCATACACGCCAGATGCAGATGCACCTAAAACATATATTGGTATATTAGAAGACGTTGTGTACTCCTTTCCACCAATATCTACAACAAACATATCTCCCGACTCAGAAACAATTCCTCTAAAAGCTCCTTTAATATTCGAATAATCTGGGAATAAATCTTCTAGTTGAGTAATTTTCGAATAAGTATATGTAAGTCCTGTGCTTTCGCTTTCTGATGTTATAGCCCATCTATCAGATACTAACATATTCCACCATAGCACAGCAACATCTCCACGTTTTGCAGGTGCCGTAAAAGAAGAGAATGAGGTAGACATACCTTGATTTAATTTTATCTCATACATTCTTTTTGTATATCCAAAGTACCATGGACTAACACTTTCATCTATATTAACGTAGCCTAAAATTCTTAAAACAATAGCGATTGTTTCTGCATAAGAAACTTCTTTTTCCGGTTTAAAAGTTCCATCATCATAACCTTTTAATAGCTCTAAATCAGCCGCTACACGAATATAATTCTTTGCCCAATGCTTTTTGCCAACATCTGAAAATCCAGAATCAAGGTCAGAACTATCCGCATAATCTTTTAAACCTTTTGTATAAACAATCATCTTTGCCAATTCAGCTCTCGTTATTCCTTTATTCGGTGCAAAAGTATTTTCTGAAATACCATTTATAATTCCAAGTTCCGAAATTCTTTCAACTACTCCTTCATATTGCGTTCCTTTAACATCATAAAAAGTCGCTCCAAAGGATATGCACGAAATACTTAAAGCAAGACAAAAAACAAACATACAGACTTTAAATTTTTTCATTAGTAC
>CAVHNT010000017.1:0-12067 GCA_963637565.1 bacterium | reverse complement strand
CATTAGTACAGCCTCCAATTTTTAAACTTCACATTAATTATATATGATAAACAAAAAAGTGCAAATATAAAAATTTTTTATTATAAAACAGAAAAAAGACAAGGCATAGCGGACCTCATCTTTTTCCTGTTTGTAATAATTAAAAAACACTATATTTTATTTGCTTTATAAAGCAAATTCATTATACATTCTTTAATGTTTGATGTCAATTTCTCGCAAATTTTAATTTATGTTTATAATTCACAATATTTTATTTTTTTGTCCCCATATGTAATGCTGATGATGCTGCATTAATTATGTCTGAATTATATGTGTAATTATTTTTGTTTTTTTCTTCATTTTCTTCTTCTGCATATTCAATTATCTTATCTATAAGTTCAGAATATTTCATTCCTTCATACTCCCAAAGATAAAATGCAAAAGAACCAGGGATTGTATTTATTTCATTAACATATACTTTTCCACTATCATTATCTATTATAAAGTCTATACGAACAACACCTTTTGAGTTTAAAGCTTTAAAAGCCATTTCTGTTAATCTCTTTACTTCTTTTGTTTGTTCTTCGCTTATGTCTGCAGGAACCTTACGGCTCATATTTTGCATTCCTGTTGAGTTTTTCACGCCACCAGTTTTTAATCCTGACGCCTTTGCTCCCATTTTATTGCTTCCTGTTTTTCCACCTCTTAAATATTTTTCATCAAATGTCAAAAATTCTTTCCAAGATATTGGTTGCTCACAAACAGAAACTCTAACATCATCACCTCTACCAAGTGCTGAACAATTGATTTCAGTAATATTTTCAACACCATTTTCTACAATTATTCTCTCATCATAGTTTACGGCTACATCAATCGCTTCAATAAGTTTTTCTCTGTCTGTGGCTTTTGAAATACCTATACTAGAACCAAGGTTAGAAGGTTTAACAAACATAGGATATCTGAGTACGGCTTCTATTTGAGCTATAACTATATCTTTTGATTTTATCCATTCATCACGCAAAAAATATGTATATGGAAGTACTGGAATAAGATGAGCTTCAAACACTTTTTTCATCAAAATTTTATCCATTCCAACACTTGCACCTAATATTCCAGATGATGTATACGGAATATTAGCAAGTTCCAAAAGACCTTGTAAAGATCCATCTTCACCATTCATACCATGCATTGCAGGAATAACAACATCTAATTTTACAAAATCATTTTTTGCAAGGAAACCTCTTCTTTCTATCAACAATCCTTGCTTTGTTGGAGGAATGTATCCTTTTTCTATTCCAGGCTTAAATGTATCAAAATCCTTATATATTTTTGAATCCAATAATTTATCTCCAACATACCATTCTCCGTCCGAATGGATATAAATTGGATATACTTTATATTTTGTTTTATCGATATTTTCAATTAATTGCAAACCTGTAACAATTGAAACTTCATGTTCACATGTAACTCCACCAAATATAACACCAACATTTTTCATATTACACACTCTCCTATCTTATTCATTATAATTATCAGGCAAATCATTTTCAAACAATATAACATCACCTATTTGAGATATTTCAGAAAGTTTCTTTGTTGCCGAATTCAAATCTGGTACAACAAATATGTTTTGATCATTAAATTTTTCTTCTCTTAGTCCTTCTACAATTGGTTCACTTCTTTTCATACCCACTAAGATAGCAATATCAACAGTTTCAGCCATGTGTTTACCAAAATTTTTATTTTCAGTATATTCTTTTGCACCAAGTTCCACCATTCCTGGAGTTATAACTATCTTTCTTCCTTTAAACTTAGCTAGAACATCTAATGCCATTTTTGAACCTACAGGATTAGAATTAAACGCATCATCAATTACTATTGTTCCATTTCCGTTGTTTAATATTTGAAGTCTATGTGCAACAGGTTCAACTTTTTTAATTCCAGCTTCTATCTGTTCTTTACTCAATCCCAAATGTATTGCTATTGCAATGCAACCTAATATATTTTCTATGTTATGCTCTCCTAATAGCTTTGTTGTGCACTTTATATCGCCTATTGGTGTTGCAGCAATAAAGTTACTACCATCCTCATTTAGTTCTATTTTCTTTGCGTAAACATCTGACACTTTGTTATTTAGACTATATGAATATTTCTTTCTTTTTTCCTTAACATATAGTTTTGAGCATTGTTCATTATCTATTGGAAGGAAAACAACGCCAGTTGAATCTAGTGAATTTATAAGTTCTGCTTTTGTAAGTGCAACTTTTTCAATAGTCTTAAATGTTTCTAGATGTTGAGGTCCTATTGATGTTATTATTCCAATCTGTGGTCTAACAAAATCACAAATTTCTGCAATATCGCCTCTTCTTCTTGCACCCATTTCAGATATAAACACTTCATGTTCTGGTTTTAGCTTTTCTCGTATAACTCTAACATTACCCATTGTTGTATTATAACTTTCAGGAGTAGCAAGCACATTAAACTTTTCACTCAATATTGTTGCTAATATAAATTTTGTACTTGTTTTTCCATAACTTCCAGTAATTCCAATTCTTATTAAATTTCTATAGTCTTTCTTTTTTAATTTTCTCTTAGCAGAATTTATATAGAAAGAATTAATATTTTGCTCTGTTGGATAAGCAAGTGCATTTGCAAAAATCATGTTGAATGGAATCAACGCTATAAGCACTGAATAATATGCAAGAGTTCCATCATAATCAAGTGCATATATTCCAAAAGAAGCCTCTAATATTATCATAGTAAGGAAATTCCAAACCATTAATCTTTTTGCTCTCGCTGTATAAACTAACTTTTTCTTAGCATTCTTCATTGCTTCTTTATTTCTTATTATTTGCAAAATATTAGAAGTAAAGAAAACAACAAACATTGCAAGAATTTCAACTAAACGTACATTTACATTAAGTGATTCTGGTGACGTCTTTAACACAATTAGATTTATAATTATCACAGCCATATAAAAACCACCACAAGCAATAAGTTGCCTAATTCCAGGCATAAAAGCATTCTTAATGTTTTTAGGGAGCCACTTTATATAGTCCCTCCAATTATAACTTTCAAGTTGGAAAATATGTAGTACTCTTGGAACGCTACACATATAGACAATCCAATGTCCAAGCATTAATATTAGTGAGATTATAACATTCACAACACTCCAAAATATTTCCATCTATTTTCCTCCTAAAAAATTATCAACAATAAAATTATATTCGTTACTATTATCTATGTATGAAAAGTGTCCTGCATTTTTTAACACAACCAGTCCAGAATCTTTTATTTCACTTTCCATTTTTTTGGCCATGTACAATGGTGTATCTAAATCATTTTCTCCCCACACAAGGAGAGTAGGCCTCGTTATCTCCTTTAAGTTGCTACTTAAATCGAGAGATATTACTTTTTTAAAAGTTTCTCTCATCACTTCTGATTTAAGAGCTTTATAATCTGGCGAGCTGTGTTTATCTCTATATACTTTCATTTTATCCTCTAACTTATCCACTGGCGTAGAAAGTTTAATCATAGCCTTTCCACATTTAAACAACATCCTTTTTACTTCTTTTTTTATAGTTGTTTTTGGTTTTACTCCAGCAGCATCTGTTAGAATAATTTTATCAAATAAATCTTTGTATTTAGAAGCCAAGTATATTGTAACCCTTCCACCAAAAGAATGTGCAATAACGCTTGGCTTATCTATTCCAAGTTTATCAATAAATTTTTTTACCATTTCGCCATACTCTGGAACTCCCCATGGGGTTGGAGGAACTGAACTTTCTCCAGATTCACCCGGAAAATCAAGCACATACACTTTATATTTATTTTTTAAAAACATCCAGATAGGTGCCATTGCATTTATGCAAGCACCCCATCCATGTAACAATATAACAGGCTTTCCTTCTCCCATTACTTCATAATTGACTTTTGCTCCATCAATATCGATAATCATCTTTCCTCCACGCAATCTGACTTCAACTATTCTTCATAATTATCACGTTTTTTAAATGACAAGTCGCTCTCCAAATATTCGTCATAAGACATTCTCTTATCTATAATTCCATGTGGTGTTATTTCAATAATTCTGTTTGCAATTGTTTGAACAAATTGATGGTCATGAGATGTAAACAAAATTACACCTTTATAATTAATAAGACCATTGTTAAGTGCAGTAATAGATTCCAAATCTAAGTGGTTAGTTGGCTCATCAAAAATTAAAACATTTGCACCCGAAAGCATCATCTTTGCAAACATACAACGCACACGCTCTCCACCCGAAAGGACATTAACTTTTTTTAGAGCCTCTTCACCAGAGAAAAGCATTCTACCTAAAAAGCCTCTTACAAAAGTTTCATCCTTAACTTTTGAATATTGCATAAGCCATTCAACTATAGACATATCTTTCATAAATTCAGAAGTATTATCTTTTGGGAAATATGCAACTGATGTTGTTATTCCAAACTTAAATTCTCCATTATCTTGTATTGCATTATCTGTCAATATTTCAAACAATTCTGTTTTAGCAAGTCCCATTGGACCAACAAAAGCAATCTTATCATCTTTTTGAACATTTATAGAAACATTATTCAAAAGTTTCTTTCCATCTACAGTTTTAGAAATATTCTCAATAAATAATATTTCTTTTCCTGGCTCACGATCCATTTCAAAATTTATATATGGATACCTTCTGTTAGACGGTTTAATCTCATCAAGTTCTATCTTCTCTAACAATTTTTTACGAGATGTAGCTTGCTTAGATTTTGAAGCATTAGCACTAAATCTTCTAATAAATTCTTGAAGTTCTTTTATTTTTTCTTCTTTCTTCTTGTTAGAATCTTTCATTTGTTTTAAAGCAAGTTGGCTAGATTCATACCAAAAATCATAGTTACCCGTATATACCGTAATCTTTCCAAAATCTATATCCGCAATATGTGTACAAACAGAATTTAAAAAATATCTATCGTGCGATACTACTATAACTGTATTTTGAAAGTTGATTAAAAATTCTTGTAACCATTCAATCGCTTCAATATCCAAATAGTTTGTAGGCTCATCTAGTAGCAACACATCTGGATTTCCAAATAAAGCTTGTGCAAGCAAAACTTTTACTTTTTGAGCTTCCGTTAACTCTTTCATGTACTTGTCATGAAACTCAGTTTCAAGCCCCAAACCTGTAAGAAGCATTGCTGCATCAGACTCTGCATTCCAGCCATCCATTTCTGCGAACTTCGCTTCAAGCTCTCCTGCTTTTATGCCATCTTCTTCAGAAAAATCTGGCTTAGCATATAATGCATCTTTCTCTTGCATTATCTTATAAAGCTCTGAATTTCCCATAATTACAGTTTGTAAAACTTTATATTCTTCATACTCATGGTGATTTTGCTTTAATACAGAAAGCCTTTCATTTGCATTCATTGTTACTTCACCTTGAGAAGGTTCAATCTCACCTGATAATATTTTTAAGAATGTAGTTTTACCAGCTCCATTTGCACCAATCAATCCATAACAATTTCCCGGTGTAAAACTTATATTTACATTTTCGAATAATGTTCTTTTTCCAAATCTTAATGTTACATTATTTGCACTAATCATTTTATTACCCCTTTATATCGTTAAATCAAACGTTTTTGGCAAGTATAGTTTTTTATATTGATTTATAAAGAATTTGTCTGTCATACCTGCGATAAAATCGACTATTATTTTATCAGAAGAATTGTCATTTGTATAGTGCTTATTCATTTCGCACAAATAAGACTTATATAAATCTGTGTTCTTGTTTCCGTATTCCTTTTTTAAAGCCTTAAACACACCATAGAACAATTCATCAAACTTTTCTTCTTTATCCTCTTTTTTAGGATTTGAATAGATATACTTATAATTAAAGTCAAGAAGTTTTCTAAGAGCCGAAAATACTTCTTTTGAGAACTCTAAATATGGTTTTCCATAGCTATTAATAATTAAATCCTGAACCAAATTATTAATTATATTAGAATTGTTATTTCCTAATATTTCAGTAATTTCGTCTGGAATATCATCACGTGTTATTAACTTAACAACAATTGCGTCTTCAATGTCTCTTCCTATGTAAGCAATAACATCAGAAATGCGAACAACACTTCCTTCTAGCGTCATAGGTCTTATCTTTTTTGCAAAATCTTTTTCAACACTGCATCTTTCATATTCTTCTAAAAATTCTTCTGGCGTTTTATCATAGTTTGGCTCATATTTTCTTGAAATCATCTCACCATTATGACACAATATTCCGTCTAAAACCTGAACCGATATATTTAAACCTTTTCCCCCATTTTCTATTTCATGCAATATTCTAACGCTTTGAACATTGTGAAGAAAATATCCCAAATCATTTTCTACACACACTTTGTTAAGAGAACGTTCTCCTGTGTGTCCAAATGGTACATGACCTAAATCATGACCTAGTGCAATTGCTTCTATTAAATCTTCATTTAAACTTAAAGCTCTACCAATTGCTCTAGCAATTTTGGCAACAAACTGAACATGCAACCCTCTATGAGTTATTAGATCGTTGTTAAATAAAGAAAATACCTGAGTCTTGTCTATGTATCTAGTATATGCAGTTGAATGCAATATTCTATCTGCATCTCTCGAAAAATTAGGTCTTATGTTAAACTCCTTTCTATTAGAAACAGAGTCTTTATAAAATCTCATAGCCTCCGTACTTTTGCAAGCATATGGTGCAAGGTATTCCTCAGCCTTTAAACAGTTTTCAATTATCATTTCATCTAACTTCATACGTTACCTCCTTTAAATCCTTACTTTCTCTACTTTCTGCTAAGTATAACTTTTGTTCTTCCACTTTTAGTACTGCCACAAATATTACAAACTTCAATTCTTCCTTTACCACGAACAGAAATAACATCACCAACGTTAACCGTTTTTGATGTACTTTTTACAACAACAAAATTGAGTTTGACCATTTCTCCTTTTATTAAATTAGAACTCTTTTCTCTAGATATTCCAAAACCCGCACTAATAATTGAATCTAATCTTAAAGAGCTCACACTAGTAGCTATTTCTCTTGAAGTTTCTACTGGTAGTGTAACCTCATTAATCGAAATTTCAACAATATCTACTTTATCTCTACCAACACTTTTCAAATTATTTAACAAAAATTCTACTACTGTTTTTGCCACAATTATATCACAAGAGCATTCATTTATAAGTATGTCACCTATCATTTCTCTTTTTAAACCCAACCCTAAAACGCTGCCCAATACATTTCTATGCGACAACGTTGCATTAGATGTAATTCTAATAACTGAAATAAACTTTGAAAAATCATCAAACTCTTCATCTGCTCCGAATAATTATTACTTTTCTTTCAGCATTATCATATCCGCCAAATGCAATATTTTCCACATGATTCAGTGTTGATCTTACTTCAACCAATTCAGAAGGATCTAAAAAATTAGTAGCAACAATCTCTCCTGTTGTATAATATTCATTTATTTTATCTAAAATTCGTGCATTAATATATTTCATCACAAACTCCTATATCATTTAAAAAAGCAGAAAATCAAAGATTTTCTGCCCCTTTTATTATATTTGGAAATATCCATCTGACCCCATTGTAAATGGCATTTCAAAAGTTAACTCACCATATGTAGCACCTGCAATCTCTGATGGATCAAAATATATAACAAGCTTTCCATCCTGAATATAAAATTTTTGCTTAGTAGGAAGTTTTGTAATACCGTCTCCGCCCATCAATTTATATCCTTTTGCATCTGCTTGTTTTGTAATTTCACTTACTATTGCACTTTCATACTCTGTGGTTGCATCAAATAAATCATCTAAGTAAACTAATCTTTCGGTTTTTACATTTATGTTATAAATATCTTTCCACTTGTTTGATCTAATTCCACCAGTTTGGTAATCCTGATTAACTACAAGAGTTAAATAATCACCCCATGTATATTTATCGTAATCTGTTACATATTTATACAACTTTACTTCTGGTGTCAAATCATCAACCATATAATTTATCTCAGTTCTATAAGCAGAAATATTATTTGCAATTTGTTTATTAATTGAATTTTCAAATTCTTTATTCTTAAAAGATGTTATAGTTGGATAAACATTTTCAATAGAAATATTGTCAGTTTTATTTCTAACTGTTACTGGGACAACTTTTGCCTTGGCTGCTAATCCATCACTTCCTGAAATATTGTCTCCAGAGTCTCCTCCAACTGTTATTGGTGGCTTTACTCCTTGCGAATTAAATATCAAATTATATCCTACGATTCCTATTATAGTACATGCTACTACAACACCGGCTAATATCAATGCTTTCTTCATAAGTAACCTCCAATTATTATTATGAAATAATACTATCATAACAAACTTTCAAAAACAAGTTTTACATCAAAATTTTATTCTAGTTTTCTTTGTTTTTCTCATCATCTATTAAAAGCTTTCCAGCACAAGCTGTTATAGGAGCGGCAAGTGTCATTGAAATTACTATAAACAATATTCTCACAACATCACTACCCAAAACCTCAGAATTAATAATTTCTGCAAGTGAACACTTGTTAATTATTAATATCATAAATTTTGGAATTGTAAGCGTAAACAATACTGGAATTATTATTCCTAATTTGTCTGAAACATACTCTTTCATTTCGTTTATAGTATTTGCCACAGATTTATCTTCTGACTTTTTGCTATCATATAAATCAATAGTTTTACAAACAATTGGTGCAGAAGCAAAGAATGCCATAATTGCAATTATTGCTATATTTAATGCATGTAAGTCCATTGCAGGAACAACTTCAGAATCAACAACTCTTGGCAATATTGTTTCTACAAAACTTGTTATTTCATAAGTTATTCCAGAGAAATAAGCAAGACTGTCAAATCCATATATTAATAACACTAGCATAAAGTTCATAACCAAGGTAACCAAAATAGCTACAAAAGTTTTAGTTCTGATTCCTAATTTAAGCACACATATTGTAATTGTTGAAAGTATTATAACTATTCCCAACAAAAGCATAATATTTGTGCCATTAAACATTGATGGAATCATTACCATAACTAGTAAATCAACTAGTAACAACACTGGAACAAGCATTTTCATTCCTGGTTTTCCAACATATATTACGACAAGAACAATCGCAACTACAATTAAAGCCACAACCCAGCCCCATCTAGTAACTGGTGAATCTATACTTGAAGAATATGCATACAAATCACCATTTTCATCAAGCGTTGCAGAAACATTAATTGTCATTCCTTCTGTTACATTAGGTAATTGTAAATTTCCATATGTATCACCTGTTAAAATGTAATTAACGTCCTCAACAACTTTTCCTTTGTATGGACCATTTAGTATTTCTACTTTTACCACTTGATAAACCGATCTATATAAATATTGATAATATCCATAGTATGTTTGAGGTTCACTTGCCTCAAGCACTTTAGCTTTATATACTTCATCTCTTTTCGCTTTATTGTAACTATCAATTGTTTCAGTAATCATCTGCTCATACAACTTTTTGTACTCAGTTTGTTCATCCATGCTGTTAATCAAATCCTGATATTCAGAATAATCATTTAAATATTCTGTCTCTCCGCTATAATTCTCATACCAATTATAGTCTTGAGAACCATCAACCTCATCAGTTGCTAGGCAAGTAACACTTGAAAGAACAAGTGCAAAAGCAAAAAACATACTCAAAAATTTTTTCATTACTTCAAATCCTTTCTCATTAAAATATTCTCAAATCCAAGCTTCCCTAAATTTCACAAACTTAATCGTAACATTATATTTAATAAAAATCAATATTTAAATTATGGAATTTAGGTGAACAAGAAAGATGAAAATCTTCGATTTTCATTCTTTCGTCCCTCGAGAGTTTTCGATCTGAAAGGAAGAAAATCTCTCGCATAAATTAAAGTTTTTTTGTGTAATAGAAAAGAAAATCAATACATGAAAAGTTGCAAATCCGTTACTTTACTATTACACAAAAAAACTCCCCCTATTAAGCAAACACTTAATAAGGAGAGTCTTTTTCTATTAACTCATTATTTAATTATTGTACTGTAACCATAACAGAATTACTGTGTTTATCAAAGGCTTCTATTGTATCATCTGTTTTTAGTGTTATTCCATATTCTGTTTTTAGCTTTTCATATGTTATCTTTCCACCTGTTAATAATACAGTTTTTCCGTTTATCTTTATTGCCTGTATCAAATTGCCATCTGGATCAGATACTTGAATTTCTGTTGTTCCTAGCGTAATCTTTGGTGTATTTAATTCAACCTCTACATCTGTTTTAATTTCTGTATCAGCAAGTTTATTACCTGCTTTATCCACAACAGAATTTTCATCAAATACCAAGTATACAGTTCCTTCGCCACCAATATTTTCAACTGTTATTGTATAATATTCACCTGTCATCATTTGTGTGCCTTCTTGAGCTGGTCCGTATACTACAGGTAAAGATATCGAAGTAATATTAACACCATATTCTGTTGAATATGTAACTTTATCACTATCATCCTTTACAAATATTTTAATATTTGATTCTGTTATCTTTTTAGCAAAATTATAGTTTTCATCTTTAACTAAGAATTTAAAAGATACACTATTTATTCCATTATTTCCAACATATTTGTTCAGCAATAAAGTATTATCTTGTGCATATTCACTAATCTTTCCTACAGAATCTCTTACCCATGCATAAACTGTATGATTTCCATCCTTACTTGGTAATGAATATAAAACAGTTTCTGTATATGGTACCCAATTATCTGAATCTTCAACTTGACTGTTTGTCAACATCTCATTACTTAACAACAAATCTTCAACTCCAGTATCATCTTCAGCATTAATTTCTATAAATACTTCTGTAGTAAATGTGTAATCATCTATTATATTGAACAGCTTAATTACTGGTGGAGCATTATCGATATTAGTTATTACTATTTGCTTATCATATTTTGTAATATTTTCAACAGTATCTTTTACAAATAAGTAATAAGTTCCGTTACTTGAAATTGTAAAATTAAATATTGTCATATTTTCAACAGGTGTTATTTGAGTCCATGTTGTTGGTTCAGCATCTTTTTCAGAAACGGCATAAGCATAAACACCAGAACCCGTATCTGTAACCTTAATCTCAACTTTCACTTCTTTTGTAAACGTTACACCATCATATTTTACTTCTTCAATCACCGGCACTTCTCTATCAATATTTCTGACATATAACTCTTTTACAACACTGTTTCCATATATGTCAAAAACTTCTGCCGTATAAAGTCCATTCTTATCAACGCTTACTGTTGCTGTATTATTCTGTAATGTTACTTCTTCATCTTCAAATAAAACTTTTTCAATTCCTGCTCCAACATCTAGTATGTTTATTGCAATAGATACCTTAGAAGTAGTCCATTCTGGAGTTAAATTTACTAACTCAAATTCTGGAGCTTTAATAATCTTAAATGTAAGTTCTAACTCTCCAGTATACTTATTAATGCCTTTTACAATAACCTTTCCTGTTCCAACATTTACATTGTCTTTATACTCTAAAGTATAATCCTCTCCAAGCGTTAAATCTCCTGGGCCTCTTAAATCTACTACATATACTCCTGGTTCTTTTGGATTTCCATCATAAGCAAATATGTCATCCACTAAAAAAGCATTAACTCTATTTATGTCAGCACGTTGTACTGGCCCAACCACATCTGCAAACGTTTTTGTAGTATAGTTTTCTAAACTTGCAATAACCTCAACATAAATGTACTTGCCTATAGTATCACCAGAGATAAAGTATCTGTTTCCAAGACCAGAATCACTATTTGCTTCTTTTACTAGTGTTCCACCTGTTGTAGAATTAGTATCATTTATATACCATTTATATTCAAGGTTAACATTTTCAGGAAGTATCTTTGAAGTATCTACAATTAAAGTTTCGCCATACATACAATCACCTGAAATAGATACACTTCCTGTAATATCTGCCGCAACAACCTCTACATCTCTCGTTGCTGTCATTCCGTTTGTTGTTGTTCCATCTTTTATCTTTGTTAATGTGTATG
>CAVHNT010000016.1:0-39299 GCA_963637565.1 bacterium | reverse complement strand
GTAGTAAAGAGAGGTATAATTTCAAAGAATCAATTATCCGCTGAAGAAATTAAAAATTTTATGGATATTCTTATGATTTCAAAATCCGAAGCTAAAGAAATATCGAATGATAATATGTGGATTTTGAAAAGCAAAAATTATTATGAATTTTAAAAAGCGAACCCAGATTGTTAACTTTTCAAACAATTTGGGTTCATTTTATCTTAATATAAACATTATTTTAAGTTTTCGCTATTTAACGCTTTTAATTCATTTAATACAAATTCTCCATCTTTTCTAATTAGTATATCGTCAAACCAAATTTCTCCGCCACCATATTCAGGTATTTGTATGCATACTATATCCCAATGTAATGCTGAATGATTGCCATTATCTGATTTTTCAAGGCATTCCCCAGGAGTAAAATGAAAGCTTCCTCTTACTTTCTCATCAAACAAAACGTCTCCTATCGGCTTTTCTATATATGGATTTAATCCAAGTGCAAATTCTCCAATATACCTTGCTCCATCATCTATATCTAATAATTTATTTAATTTTTCAGTATCATTTGAAGTAGCATTTATAATTTTACCATCTTTAAATTCAAATCGAATATTTGTAAATTCTCCTCCATTGCATTTGCTTTCTGTATTATACGTAATATAACCATTTACACTATTTTTTACGGGAGCTGATGCTACCTCTCCATCTGGCAAATTAAGATTACCGACATATTTTTCGGCACCTATACCTTTTATACTAAAAGTTAAATCTGTATCTTTTCCTAAAATATGCACTTTGTCAGTTTTATTCATTAATTCAACTAGCGAATCCGCTGCTTTTGACATTTTTGCATAATCTACATTGCAAGATTCATAATAAAAATTTTCGAAGTTTTCAAGAGACATTTTGCTCGCCTGTGCTATTGAATTATTAGGATACCTCAATATACACCATCTTGTATTTTTTACTCTTTCTTCTAAGTGAACTGGTGACAAATATTCCTTTGTATATAATTGCATTTTTTCTACTGGTATATTGGATAATTCATATCTGTTTTCACAAGCTGAAATGCCAATATAACAATCTGCATCTTTCATTTTTATTAAATCATGTTCTCTCCACATTATTATTTGGTCCTCAGTTGCATTCATAAGCATTTCTCTTAATAGCTTGTAACTCATTATATCATAGTATGGTTTTGCTCCAATTTCATAAGCTAATTTAATTATTTCTTGTGCAAGTGGTAAGCCTTCCTCGCCTTCTACACTTATAAATAATTTTTCATCTTTTTTTAGTTTAATTGAATATTCAAGAATATTTTTGGCAAGCTTAATATTTCTTTCATCTCTCATAATTTACCTCCAAAAAAAATAATTTTAAATAACTGCATTCATACTATCACACTTAATTCTGCCTTTCAATAAAAATCATAATAACACCATTTTTAAAGAGAACTATTTCTAGTTCCCTTTAATATGTAGTATTTAATTTAGAATTTGTGTCTAAGCGACAATGGCATATCTTAAGGTCATTTATACACAAATCGGCACTTTTTTAGTAGCTATAAAAAATGACTTTCTTACAACCACAAGGCTTTCAAAAGTTGTGTCTAAATGACTATGGCACCAGCTGCAGTTGATACGTTATATGCTCATTTCAAAGATACTAGCAGAGCTCCTAGTTATTATGATTTAATTTTAACTGGTGATTTAGGCTTTATAGGAAGAGATATTTGTTTGGATTTAATGACATCACGCGGATATGACATGAAAAACTATTATAATGATTGCGGATGTTTAATATTTGACAAAGAAAAACAAGATGTACATTCTGGTGGAAGTGGTTGTGGTTGCTGTGCAACAACATTTTGCGGTTACGTATACAATCAATTAAAAGCAAAAAAATTCAAAAAAGTATTATTGTGTGCGACAGGAGCTTTAATGAGTCCAACAACAGCACAACAAAACGAAAGCATACTTGGAATCGCACACGCTGTAAGCATAGAGCTATAGCCTGTGCTTTTCGCAATTTAATTGATTTATTCTACTTTTCTTGATATAATTACCGCATATCACACAAAAGGGGCGGAACACAACGTGCAGCCCAGCCAAAAAAAGGGTCAGAAAATCAAAGATTTTCTACCCCTTTTACGTTTCTATTAAAACTAATCAATCCAATTAAATTCTACATCTATGTCAATATCATTAAAACTTTTAAAATACTTTTCATGACCTTCGCTTTCGTACAAAGCACACCATGAATAATTAGTGTCTTTAAATTTTCTCAATGTTATTACTTTATCATTTTTATGCTGTTCTATTATTTGCATATTTTCATTCCATATAGTTTTAGAAACATGATAGCCATACGCAGTTCTTACATTAAATAGCATGCCTACTGCAACCAAACAAATTACGAGTGCTTTTTCATTCAAGTATTTTGGTAATACAAGATTTGCTAATGCATACGATATAACAAATGCGTACATCACATAACCAGGTAACAAGTTTCTTTCTCCTATAACATTTGAAACAACCATCATAAACTGAGAACCAACCATAAGTATTATTGCATTTATAAACATGCTAAAAAGTTTGTTTTCAAATTTTGAATTTAAGTAAATAACTTCATAAACGTATGTTAAAAGAATTACCAACATGAAAATCAATTTCCATACAACTAAATTAAATATTCCACTTAAATTTATACTTATTGTTGCTATCAAGTTCAATGTAATGTTCAAAAACACTTTTTTACTTTTATCTTTATCATCATGTATACCATATAAAGCAACAATCGCATTAATTACAATAGCATAAATTAAAGCTCTATCACCTGTTGTAAATTGTTCCATAAGCCATCTTGTATTTGCAAATAAAATATATAATTTACTATATTTACTTTTCTTACTAATTCTAACAAATTGCCCTGGTGCCAATAAAACACTTGCTAATCCCGCAAATGTTATTATTAACATCCATGCAACCCTTTTATTTTTCTGAAATAATTCTTTTATACCATTCTTTTTTGTTATTTCTTTTATACTTTTAACTTTTGATAACATTGTCAAAACAGTAATGCCAAATGTCATCATTCCCATCTGTTCAACACTTGCCGAACCAAGTATTCCAAATATTATAGCACAAATAAAATTTTTCTTGCTTTCATCAATTTTAAGTAGATAATACCAATAAATAAAAAACATACAAATTGGATAAACATAGTTAAAAGAACCTGTTATCCAATACACACTTTGACGCGTAACTAATATGTCCAATATAGATACAAAAAAGAACATAACAGAAAAAGCAAGTGGCATTTTATTTTCATTTTTTCTTACTATAATTTTGGCAGCGAAGTAACATATACCAACAAGCATTAAACTGTTGAAAATCGCCCAAAATATTGGATTTAACTTTAAAAATAGTGAATCTAATACATGTACTATAGTCCTGCCATTTACTTTTAGATAATGTTTAGCTACTTCTTGTATATAATAAAAAGTATTCAATTTTGTCCATTTTAGATACCAAAAATCATCACCAAAATTACTAACATTTATGTTTATCATAAAGAAAGATAAAAATGTTACTGCTAAAAGCAGTTTTTCAAAAATATCTGATTTAAACTTTTTCATGCTTACCTCTTATTTCTTTTAAGTGCATTCTTAACACTCTCAAACATTCTCACTACAACACGCTTGTAAAGTATCCAACTTATACAAAATACAACCACAGAAGAAACGCAAAAAATAAGTATACCATATTTAATCCATCCAAAATATGTAGTAATATTTCCAATTGGTATCAATATAGATATAGCATATATCAACACTACTTCTAAAGCTGAAGTCAGTATAACGAGAAATGATTTGCTTTTACTTCTTTTTAAAATTACTCTATCCGAATAGCAAAACAAATCAATCGTTCTGTATATCATCGCAATCAAAGTACCTATAGCAACTCCAACCATCCCATACTTAAATATCAAAATCACAGAAAATACAATGTTAATTAGGCTTTCAATCCATGCTCCAGTTTTAGTTTCTTTGAAATGCCCTGAAGTCCCAATAATCATATTGTATGGAGTTCTAAGCATGTAAAAGAATTCGGCTATGACGAATATAATCGCAAATGCAGGTCTTATATAATTTACATCATGTATACCTTGCGTATAAATTCCAACAAACGGAACTATTAGAACCAAAGTGCAAGCATAAATGATAGTAACTATAATTTGATTAACTAATTCATACATTTCAAAATCATCTTTCAATTTTTGATTTTCGCCTATTGCCATAATTTCTCCAAAAATAGCCGATATACCGACTATTACATGCTTGAATCAATGTGTTTATTCCATTCACTATCATCGCATATATCGAGTATACAGATACCTCTGAAATATTCGAAAATAAAGTAAGTATTATCGTATCCGTACTATTATGAATTACATAAGCAATATGTTGGGAAAGTCCATCCCATTTTTGCTTTATGCCCGCCTCTTCACTATCCTTCAAATTAAATTTATAATTCTTTTTGATATAAAATAACTGTATAATAGGTCTTAGAGAATAAATAACACACGTAGCAAACTTCACTATATGTATACTAAATCCTAAATTCACGAGCGTAGCAATCGCAAAAATATTCACTATATAGCTAACAAACATAATAATCGAAGGAACGTATGCTTTCTTGTCAGCTTGAAGAAATAACTTGTATGTCATACCAAAGAAATATTCCGCAAAGGTGCTCACGCCAATAATAGCAATAAGTGTTGACGTATAAAAATAGTCAAAGCTCGTATTAGAAAAGAGTGGATAAACCAGCATTAAAATCAATATATATCCCAAAAACACTAAAGAAAGTTTCCTAAAGAAACCTTCTGAAAACTTAAGTACCTTCTCCACTTTCTCATTATCTTTCTCGTATATAGGCTTATACAAAGCTGATTTTATAACAGGACCCATTCCAGCTTCTAGCAATGTTATGTATCCAAGAAACTGTGTAATAGAAGAAATCAAACCATTTACATCCGAGCCGTAATTTTCTATTATAAGTTTCGGAATTATAAATCCACAAATCAAAGTGACTGCTTGCATTGCCAATGATACAATCATATTAATAATAGCATTTTTAGTTCTCATCTTTTCATCACTTGCTTATTATCTTTTTTTTGAATCTCGTCATATCTTTTACGCCATTTAATATACAACAAGTCGCCTGGAATTTTAGTAATAGTAACAATAAATTTCTTTCCAGCTGGTAATCTGTTAAAGAAATTAACTTTAGCGAAATTCGCAAAAGCATTATACACAATTGCTTCCCTTAATCTTATAGATAACTTAAAATCTTTTGAAAGCATTTTCTCATGATTAATCATCTCGCCTTTAGGATTAGTTATTTCTTTCTTAAAAATATTATATGTCAAGCCATCATTCATATATTCTGTAACTCTAACTTCTTTATTTATATACAAAGTATCATACTTTTCTGCAACATCATAAAAAAAGCACGCCTCTCTTAAAAAGTTTTCACCCTTTATCTCTGGGAAAGGAAATTCAAGCCAAACCTCTCTTCTGTAAACAAAAGCTCTATCCTGCTGTACACCTTCATTTGTAATTTTTATAGGATTAGACACTCCTTCCACAGTATCATTTTTAGTTGCCGCAGCAATCGGATTAATTAATCTTCTTTTATAAGATAGTCCGGCTAAATTCTTATTGTCTTTATATTTTAACCAATCACTATTAATTGTTTCAACTGCATCAGGTAATAAAGTATCATCACTATCAATGATTGTCACTAACTCACCCTTCGCATGTTTCGCTCCAACATTAATAGCAGTATGCTTACCACCATTTTCTTTATATATATAATTAACATCTATCGTTGCACTTTCTTTTATGCTTTTTACACTTTCTTTTGTTCCATCACTACTGCCATCATCAACTATTATCCATTCAAATTCGTGACTTGTTTGGCATTTCAATGAATCGCACAATTTATTCAACAAATTCTTTCTATTATAAGTTGGTGTAATTATTGTTAGCATTATATCTTTCCACCTTTCAAGATTTTTTTGTACACAGTATACACAAACCTAACTGCATCTTTTTCACGTTTTTTAGATAAACAATACAAACGAAATATTTTTCTTAATGAAATATCATCAATCCTTAGGTGTTCAATAATTTCATCGTAATTTTCAGGTCTTCTAATATTATAAATCTGTTGACTTGTAAAATAATTATTAATATCCTCACTTTGCAACATTATTTTACCAGCCTTTTGAATCTCATTTAAGTATGTTTTTCCAGCTTCAGTATTAACTATTACCATACTAACACCAGACTCACTCTTTGCATATTGGCTTCCCCAAAAATCTCCAATTCGTATATCTGCCGCAGATGTATGCCTATGAGTACATTCATAACAAGATTCATTATAAACACTCGAAAGATTAAAAAAGTCATAAAAAATATTTTTGTTTTCATTTTTATAAATCTTCTTATTTAATTGCATCACTTTTTTGTGCCAACCAAATCTCTTAGTTCTAAAAGAAACATATTCCACATTTGAATTAGAAGACTCTTTTATAAACTTATTCCATAACAAATACGACGGTACACCATGACAAATCAAGTCTACCAAAATAAAATTATCACGCTTCTTCTTACTTTTCAACAATAAATCTAATGACGAAATCTGACATGGAGTTCCAATCACAACAGCCTTTTCATACGTCATAATTTTTTCTATCGCTTTAGCCGTATAACTTTGAACATACTTAGAACCAGTAATAGAAGCTATTTCATTTGCATCTTTTATAACTATATGTTCAGCAATATTCTTAGTATAATTATACGTGCAACCAGTAACAGGAATACCTTTTTCAATAGCATGTCTAGTTAATTCATAAGCAATTCCACCCGAGGATGACAACGATAGCACATTTTCATCTGTGGAATACGCACTATAAAGTTCCGACAACGAAACTTCCTTTTCATCCTTTTTGTTCTGTGAACAAGCACTTCTACAAATACCGCATTTTATACACTTTTCTTCGTCAATGCTAGATTCCCAGAATCCATTATTGTTTAACTTAATGCTAATACACTTTTTTGGGCATGCTCCTGCACAAACTCCACAACCAGTGCAAATATGTGTGATATTCTTCACTACGCTTTTTGTAGAACATTCTTTTTGCAAACTATTCTTTAAATAATTTTGGCTTTCTTCTCTTTTTAAATTCAACTCATTATTGACAGTTTTAAAATCAAGATCAAAATCATCCTGAAAATACTCCAAATTGTCATTGTACAATCTATTCAAACATTTAGTTATCTTTAAAATGCTGTATATTCTCGAGTTTTGAGATTTCTTCCCATCCTTAAAACGTTTCAAAGTTATAAACGGAACATTGAAGTTCATCGAAAAAATAGTACCATGAAAAGAATCTGTAATTACAAGTTTAGCGCCATATATAAGACCCAAAAATTCTTCTGGCGACGCACAAACATATTCCTTATATTTTTTGCAGTATACAGGATTATTGCCTATAATTTTAATCTTTAAATTATGTTTTTGAGAGATCTCTTTCGCTATTTTATACGCTTCCTCAATCTTGCCTAAACAATACACAAATATGTATTCTTCATTTGTTTTCTTGATATTAAAATTTTCTTTCCATATTTCTTTTTCAAGCAACAAAGTAGGATCTAAAACAACTTTTGCATCTCTATTAGCAATATTCTTTATTATGTTCACACCAACATCTTCTCTAATTGATAGCGAGCTAATTTTCTTTACTAAATCACTAATCTTTGTTTTTAGTTTATCGTCTACAATTTCATTCACTCCAAAGCTTGGTGCATAAGCTATTTTTTTATCAGGATTATCCACAAACTTTAAAAAATAATTTTCATCAAACAAATTAGGTGACCAGATTTGATCGCTTCCGCAAACAAACTTATCATACTTAGAATTCAGCCTATACAAATCAGCTTGCGTTTCACACCTTTCTGTATAGGAATACCTTTCATCTCTAAAAGTTCTAAATTTCTCGACTAATTTTTTATTATATAATGCAACTTTTTCATCTTTATTTACAAACTTATTTCTAATATTTTTGTAATTCAATAAATCTCTTACTTCTACTTCTTTTTCTTTCGGCAAATAATCTATCAAATCCACATCATATCCAAGCATTTCAATATACTTTCTTGAAGCATAAGCTTGTAATACAGTTCCATAATTATTGTATGAGTGCCATGTCATAATAGCAACTTTTTCATTCATATTTTCTCCTTTTTACAGCAGACATAACTTTCTTTGCATTCTTCTCGCCTATAACTGCCGTTATTGCCCTGTAGATTTTTTCCTTTACTCTTTGTTTAGTTGGTATCCATGAACCTGCATACCAGTGAATTGAATATGTTTTAGATGTTAGATTTATTTTTTTTGAATTGATATCCATTGGATAGAAATATTCTATCGGATATATTGTTACTCCATCGACCACTTGATACTTCCCATTTTTTGTCAGTCCATTCTTTATTAATAATTCAGTCATTATCTGCGGATTAGGTATAAAATTCAATTTATCATTTTGATTTGCATTTTTCTCGTACCACTCTAGCATCTCCTTTATAAAATTATTTTTTCTTTCTGCACCAATGATTCCACAAGCGACAAACTCCTCATTTTCAAATCCTGAAAAGGCTCTATCTTTCAAGAACTCATCCAATGGCTTTATTATTTCCAAGTCAGTATCGACATAGATTCCACCCTCTTTATATAAAGCATATAATCTAACGTAATCTGTCACAAAAGCATATTTTTTGTTTTCGTACGCTTCTTTAACATATCTATTTGAATTTATATCAAAGTTGCTTTCGTTCCAACATTTTATCTCATAATCTGGGCAATATTTTTTCCAACTCGCCAAACACTTTTTTGCAAGTTCTGATAGTTCTTTACCGCCAAACCAACAATAATGAATTATTTTAGGTATCATAATTTGTGTAACTCCTTTTCTACTCCGCATATTTTTCTTTATTTTTTTTTGCATACATTTTAGGGAATATCTTAAAAGTTAGCATTTCCATCTTGTCATTTAATTTTATTTCTTTACACTTCAAAACTTCACTTATGATTTTATTAGCCTTCTCCCAAATTCCGTCTAGCACCTGTTGTTTATTTTCTTCTATGTATAGGTACACTTTCACATAAGAACTTCTTAATCTTAATGAATATTTAGCTAGAGTTTTCTCGTATAACATCTTTTCACTTCTATCGCCATAAAATTTCATTCTTTGTTCTAATGCTTCAAGATAATCTAAACGTTTTATAGTGTACTTGTTTCCCATTATTCCGTTAGGATTGCATCTATAATAATATAATTTCAAATTAGATACGGCAATAGCAGTTTTTGATGAGTACAAAGCCTTGTACGTTGTAAACTCATCTTCATGAATTTTTCCAACTGGAAATCTCAAGCTCTCATATATATACCTTTTATATAACTTATTGCAAACTATAACTACCTGCGTCGCCTCACCATGTACATACATTTTACTTTGCAATTCTTTAGAATCAATTAACTTAACCTCGTTTGTCGCATCTTCTTTTTCAATAACATCTGTAAACCTTTTAATATCACATACTGCAATGTCTACGTTATTTTCAACACACATATTGTGCAATATTTCAATATACTTTTCATCTATAACATCATCAGAATCTATAAAGCAAACATATTCACCTGTAGCAATATCAAGCCCTGCATTTCTAGCACTTGATAATCCACCATTTTCTTTATGTATCACCTTTATTCTCAAATCTTCTTGTGCGTATTCATCACACATCTTTCCGCTATTATCTGGTGAACCATCATCTACTAAAATTATTTCAAGATCTTTATATGTTTGATTTATCACACTATCCAAGCATTCCTTCAAATACGCTTCAACTTTATATACGGGAATTATTACACTTATTTTATCATTCACCATTATTTACCTCCATATAATCTTGCAATCCTATTAATATACTCTTCGATGTTATCTAATTCATTAGCTCTTTTCCTTGCCCCAGCAGATTTCGCTTTATAATACTCATCATTTGTTAATAACTCTTCTATCTCTTCTACATATTCATCAATGTTAGTACAAACTCTGCCACACTCTTCTGTCACTATTTCTATTAGTCCACCCGCATTTGACGAAACTACAGGGATTCCTAATGACATCGCTTCAACCGCAACCAAGCCAAATCCTTCTGCTTTTGAAGGCATGCACAACACTTTTGACTGTTTTAAATATGGATATGGATTATCTTTAAAGCCAAGTAGCTCAACATTTGTAGTTAAATTAAGCTCATCTATTTTTCTTTCTAATTCTTCTCTTAATTCCCCATCACCTATATAGCAAAGCTTAATATTCGCATTTTTTTCTTTCAATTTGCTAAAAATATTAAGCGTTTCCAATGGAGCTTTATATGGCGATAATCTACCGCAAGATGTGATATCGTAGCTTGAATCAACTGCAAACTCATTCGATTTTTCTATTATCTTATTGGTATCTATCGGATTACCCATCATACAAATTTTATTCCCAACCATATTCTTGAAAAAGCAGCCTTTTTCTATTGAATTTGATACTGTTAAAACAACATCACTTTTCTTTGCCGAATACAAAAATATTAAACTTTTAAGACATAACTTTTTCATCCAATCATAATTGCTATGAATATGAAAAATAAGTTTTTCTTTCTTCTTAAGAAGTGAACAAAAGAAGGCTGCTGTAAAATCATGTGCATGTATCACATCTGGTGAATACTTTTTCACTACTCGCTTTACTTCCTTAATTGAAAAATTTCTCATCATTTCATATTTAATATTTTCTTTTTTCAGTCTTTGCTCTATAGGACCTTTAGGGCAAACATAAATCAGTTCAATATTCTTATTTTTCTTTTCTACATTCTGTATTATAGTTATAGCAACATTTTCAGCTCCAGAATATTTGTTGCTTCTTAATACATGTAACACTCTTATCTTTTTCAAATTATCAATCATCCTTAAATCTATCGTATAAATTAAAGTTTTTATGTAATAGGAAAGGAAAACTGAAGCATAAAAGATTGTAAAATTTTCACTTTCCTATGTAAAAAATTCAAATAATTTTTTATATGTATCTTTTGAATTATATTCATCAGATATTTTAAAACTCTCGTCTTTTATTCTCTGTGCTCCGTTTAATATTGTTTTTGCCCATTTCAAAGGTGTATCATTTAACGAACAAAACACAATATTTCCAGTTACATCAGACTTTTTATCTACACTATCACTTACAAAGCATCTTAAGCCATTTGCCTGTGCTTCCAACAGCGATATGCTAAATCCTTCATAAAGTGACGTCATTACAAACGTATCAAATGCAGAATAAAATTTATAAGCATCATTTCTAACACCTGGTAATATAACACTTTTCTGTATATCATACTTTTTTGCTTTCTGTTCAACTTCATTTTTTAAGCTACCATCACCAACAATAAGCAATTTTGCTTTGCTATTAATCTTTTTTATCTCATAAAACACATCTATTAAAAACAGAGGGTTCTTCACAGCTTCAAGCCTTGCAATCAATCCGATAAGTAGCTCATCATCTTTGATGTTAAATTCATCACGAATTTCTTTCCTCCACTCTTGATTGAACACAAATTTTTCAATATCTATGCCATTATTAAGCACTGTATATTTACTCGAACCAAACATATACCTTCCCGCATTTTCGCTACAAGCAAATTTTATGCACTCAACATTTCTAGTCTTAAATCTTCCCACAAAGTGCAAAAACTTCGTCTTAATATTCATGTCACTTCTTCCTTGCGAACCAGCTGTGTGACTATGAATAATTATTTTTGCATTACTATACTTATTAGCTATGCAAATAGGTTCAAACCCACTTAAGGTTATCAAATTAAAATACACATAGTCATATTTATTATTCTTAAATAACTCTTTTAACTCAGAAATATATTTCTTTACATTTGCTGAACGTGGCGTAATTCGAACAATATTACAGCCCTTCTGCTTTAACTCTTCTTCATGTACAATACTCTTATCAGAAAAGCTAACAAATTCTAAAGAGTAAAGATTATAGTCACAACTCATTGCCAAATTATATAAATACGTTTCTATACCGCCAAGTGTTGAAGACATTCCGAAAATCAGAATTTTAATCTTATTTTTCATAATACTTTTTCTATCTTCCCCTTCTACTCTTTTATCATCTTCTTCAAATACTCATCTATAAATCCATTTATTTCACCATTCATAACAGCTTCTACATTTCCAGTTTCATAATTAGTTCTATGATCTTTTACTAATGTATATGGGCAAAATACGTAAGAACGGATTTGGCTTCCCCATGCTATTTCTCTTTGAACGCCTTTTAAATCTTCTATTCTTTCTTTGTTTTCTTTTTCTTTTAATTCTAGTAATTTTGACATCAACATTTTCATTGCTTTATCTCTGTTTTGTATTTGTGAACGTTGCGTTTGACAAGAAACCACTATATTGGTTGGTATATGTGTAATTCTTATTGCAGATTCTGTTTTGTTTACATGTTGACCACCAGCACCACTTGAGCGGTATGTATCAATCTTTAAATCCTCAGGATTTATTTCAACATTAACATCATCTGGAACTTCCGGTATAACTTCTACAGCTGCAAATGAAGTATGTCTTCTTCCTGCTGAATCGAATGGTGAAATCCTTACTAGTCTATGTACTCCACTTTCTGATTTTAAATATCCATAAGCATTTGGACCTGTTACACTAAATGTAACACTCTTTATTCCTGCACCATCACCCTCAAGATAGTCCAATTCTTCTAATTTATATCCGTTTTTTTCACACCACATTGAGTACATCCTATAAAGCATTTCTGCCCAATCTTGTGACTCAGTTCCACCTGCACCAGGATGAATTGTTATAATAGCGTTATCTCTGTCATGTTTACCAGATAGCAAATTTTCTATCTCCATTTTATCTATGTTTTTAGATATTGTTTTTACATTTTGTTTCACTTCTGGAATGACACTTTCATCATTAGCCTCATTTCCTAGCTCTATTAAAACGTTTGTATCTTCTATAAGTGACTTAGTCTTTTCTATTCCATCTATTTTATCTTTCAAAAGTTTAATTTCTTGTAATACTTTGGCCGATTTTTCCATATCAGACCAAAATTCATTTGCTTTTGTTTGTTCTTCTAATTCTTCAACTTGCTTCTTCTTTTTAGCTATGTCAAAGAGATTCACCTAATTCGTTTAGTCTTTTTTCAAGTTCTTTAAGTTCAAGTTTCGCATCTTCAAGTTCAAACATTTTCTCACATCCTTTACGCAGTTTATTATATAGTATATCTTTGCTCAATTCAACAATAAAGCCCAAAAACAAGGATTTTATATTGTATAAAAAAGATACAAAACTCTTATATTTAGAAATTTTGTATCTTAATAATTTAACTTGCAAAATCTATCCTTTAAATTTCTCTAAAAGTTCTGCATTTGATTTTGTGGTTGTTACTAATTTTATCAAATTTTCTGTTACATTTGCGACATTTCCTTCATTAAGCATTTTTCTTATTTTCCAAACAACCTCTAATTCTTTAGGCGTCTGTAGTAATTCCTCTCTACGAGTACCAGATTTATTTATATCTATTGCTGGAAATATTCTCTTTTCTGATAGCTTTCTGTCTAGATGTACCTCCATATTACCAGTTCCCTTAAATTCTTCAAATATTACTTCATCCATTCTACTACCAGTCTCAACTAATCCTGTCGCAAGTATTGTTAAGCTTCCGCCTTCCTCAATGTTTCTTGCAGCACCAAAAAATCTCTTTGGTTTATGTAATGCTGCAGGATCAAATCCACCCGACAAAGTTCTTCCAGACGAAGGAATCGTTAAGTTATAAGCTCTTGCAAGTCTTGTAATACTGTCTAATAAAACAACAACATCTTTTTTATGTTCTACTAATCTTTTTGCTCTTTCAAGAACTATTTCAGCAACTTTTACATGATGTTCTGGTAATTCATCAAACGTCGAATAGATAACATCTCCGTTTATAGAACGCTTCATATCTGTTACCTCTTCTGGTCTTTCATCTATTAATAAAACAATTAATTCAACATTTGGATGATTTGTTGTAATGCTGTTTGCTAATTTTTTTAAAAGTGTTGTTTTACCTACTTTTGGTGGAGAAACTATCATTCCTCTTTGTCCAAATCCTATTGGAGCCATTAAATCTATTATTCTAGTAGAATATTCTGTTGCAACTGTTTCTAAACGAATTCTTCTATTAGGAAATATAGGAGTTAAGTCATCAAAATTTTTTCTTTTCATTGCAACTTCTGGCGAATCTCCATTTACAGTATTAACATATATAAGTGCTGGAAATTTTTCAGTTTCTTTTGGAAGTCTGCTTATTCCTTTAACTTTATCTCCGGTGTTTAATCTAAATCTTCTTATTTGAACTGGTGAAACATATACATCTTTTGGCGTCGAAAGATAGTTTTCACCTCTTAAAAATCCAAATCCATCTGCCAAAACTTCTAGAACTCCCTCAACAACAAAATCATCTTTACTATTTAATGTTGCTCCTTTTAATTCTAATTTTTTTTCATCATTATTAGAAACTTCCGTATCCACTTCTGCAGCTTCTAACTTATCAGAAGTTAATTTTATAATTTCTTTTATCAAATCTTCTTTATTTAACTTGCTAACATTTTTCATTCCTTTTGATTTTGCAAGGTCACGCAAATTAAGTAAAGATAATGAATTTAATTCTTCCCCCATACATTTACTCCTTTATACTTAATATTTATCTTCTTTTTTTGGAATTTACGCTGAATCTAGCAATTACAATAAAATTGCTAGAGCTATGATAAAAATCAATATCTTCAAGAAATTTTTAGATTCTACATCAATCATCAGGTGGTATTTTATACCAAATTTTGTATTTAGTCAATATGTAAGCCACCTATAAGGACAAGAAAGCTGTATGAAACAATCAGGGCAAGATGCCCTGATTATTCTTAAAAGTAACAAATTTTATAACTTTTTATGCATTAATTTTTCTTTCCTATTGTATGAAACTTCAAAGTTTAGGTGAAATATTTTCATCTTTATTACTATTACTTCTTTACAGAAAACAAATTTTTGAAGAAATTAGTAATCTTAATCCATAATGAGTTATTAACAGCTAATGAGTTTTCGTCTTTAGATTTATTCTTCATACTTTCTTCAACAATTTCTCTTTCATATTTTTGATAATAATTTTGTTTTAATATTGCATCATAATCATCTGATTGTTTTAAATCATTATCTTCAAGCCTTTTTAAGAACATCTTTTCTTCATCAGTAGTGCACCAATATTTTAGTTTCAAAAATGCAAGTACATTTATTGTTTCATTCAATACTCTTTGATTTTCTAAGGATTCATATTTATTAAAGTATGGCTCATATGCCAAATCTCTATTCTCCTTAAAAAACAATATGACCTCTGGAGGAATTTTTTCTTTTAAGTCTTTGTCCACGATTTGTAGAATTTCATATACTTCTGAATAAGCACGTGCAGTTAATTTACTCATTATTATTCTCCCCTTCCATCATATTCATATTTTTCTTTGCTTCTATCATTTTGTCTATTTATAACACCTCTTATGTTATGTGCTACCTCATTCAAACCACTCTTTGAGACTTGCCTAAATATTTCTCCTCTTTTAATCGAATCAGAAAGGTTTTCTCTGCTAACGCTTGAATAATCATTTGATATATTTGCTTCGTCAAAAGATAATGTATGATCTTGCGATATTTCAGATTTTGTTCTTAGAGCATACTTAAATGATTTATCTCCTCTTTGATATCGTCCAGCATCCCAACAAGGATCACAGAATAAAGAATCCATATCATCTATACATATTATACTGTGGTATCCATCATCTGGTAATCTATAAACCGTATATTTATCTTCTTTATTGCTATCAGCCATTCCTATTGTATCTCTTCCTGCAATGCAAGCAACATCATGCGAATTGATTCCTTTTAATCTTAACATATATTGCATAGCTCTTGTATATCCTTGACAAACACAAGTACCATATATAAACGCATTAAACGCACCATTTGCACCATGCAAAGGTCCTTGGACTAAATTTACACTCTTATTTCCTAACTTTATTTTTTGATAAGACGTATGTGACGCTTTTTCACCGTCTATACTTTGATAATCATATTTAACATTTTCAGCCAAATATTTTTCGATTCCCATTACAATATCATATGAATGTGCACCATTTGGAACGTATTCTTTTAATGCTTGACACGCTTTGTTGTGCATTGTAATAATCTGCTGTGTGTTTAATTTGATTATTTTATCCTTGCCAAATCTTTCTGCCCATGTAACATCACCGATTTGTTCAATGCGTTTTATCATTTCTCCATCATATGTTCCATCTTGTCTATATCCTATTGCATCTGGAAACATAAGTGAATCAATCCTCATATAGCATAATTCTGGATTATTTTTTATTACACTATAAATTCCATTCATTTCTCTTTCTTTATCATTTCTATATTTAAGTCTGTTATTTCCGTATAAATCAATACTCCAAAGCCTATTTAAATCGCCTAGTCCATTAATCTCTTCCAACATCTCGTTATTACTAATCTCCAAACATTCCAAATTAGTAAGTTGGCTAACATCTAGATATTCTAAATTACTTTGATTTGTGATTTTTAATTGTTTTAGTTTTTTACATTTTCCTATTGCTACAGCATCATCATCCCCAATGCTTGCTCGCATTCTTTTAGGAGAATATTCAGAATTAATATTACTATCAACATTTAAAACTTCAAGGTTAGGTAATAATTCAATGCCTTTTAATGTATTTAATACTGGATTAACAAACGTTAATTTTTTCACGCTTGCTAGCTCCTCTTCTGTAAAACTTGTATCAACTAATCCAAACTTTTCTCGTCTATGAGGAATGCCTAATGCCTTATAGACAGCCAAGGCAAGCGAACTTTGTAATTTTATCTTTTGTTCACTCATATTATCAACCCTCCTACACATTCATTATATTTTTTACTTCTTCATCTGTTAAATATCTCCATTTTCCTCTTTCAACGCCCTCACAAGTTAAATTACCAACCCCTTCTCGTTTTAATGCAATTACTGATAGTCCAATTGCTTCACACATTTTTCTAACTTGTCTATTTCTTCCTTCATGTATTTGAATCCATATTCTTGATATATCATTTGTATTATCTTTTAAAAGGAGTTCGACTTTTGCAGGTGATGTAGTGTAATCCTCTATTTTTACGCCAACTCTAAGTTTTTCCAAATCTTTTTCTGTTGGCACACCTCTTGTTTTTACTATGTATGTTTTAGTGGTTTCATGCTTTGGATGTGTTACTTTATATATAAATTCTCCATCATTAGATAAAAATAAAAGTCCAGATGTAAACATATCAAGTCTTCCAACAGGAACTACTTTTTCTTTAACGCCATCTAACAATTCCATTACTGTTGGTCTTTCTTTTTCGTCACTAACTGTTGTAACATACCCAACAGGTTTGTTTAATAGTATATATACTTTTTTCTCTGAAACTATTTTTCTGCCATCTAATTCAATTTTATCTTTTCCTGGAATAATCTTTGTGCCAAGTTCTGTTACAACTTTTCCATTTACACTTACTTTTCCTTCGAGTATTATTTCTTCACACTTTCTTCTTGAAGCAACACCACATTCTGCTAAATATTTTTGCAATCTTTCCTCCATAACTTCTCCTTAATATATCTAAGATTTTTCAAAAATTTTCTTTGTATTATATTCATATTTTTTCACATAATAATAAATGATTTCATAAATTATTGTATAGACTTTACTTTTCCATATGCACTAGTGCAGTATGGTTTATATAGATTATCGAGCTTAAAAGTTTTGTTAAAAGATTTTTAAGCTCGATGCTATTTATAGGCTTTTGATTTATTCGTACAATTTTGCATATTCTTTTGCTGAAGCTTCCCACGAAAAATCTGCACTCATAGCCCTTTTTATCAAAACTTTCCACTCTTCTTTATTGTTATAAATTTCTAATGCCTTTTCAGTAACTGTAACAAAATCTTCAACTTGACTTCCCCAGAAAGTAAATCCATTTCCTGCCTCTTTATTACTTAAATAACCAATAACAGTGTCTCTAAGTCCACCTGTACTTCTAACTATTGGTATAGTTCCATATCTAAAACTTATCATTTGAGATAATCCACAAGGTTCAAACATTGATGGCATTAAGAACATGTCGCTTCCAGCATATATTTTTTTTGCAAGTTCAGCATCAAAATAATCATTTACAGAGACTTTATTAGGATATTTTTCTCTTAAATATTTTAATCTATTTATATAATGTTCTTCACCAACACCTAGTGCAACAAATTGAATATCTTGCTTTAAAAGTTCATTCATACCTTCAACTAAAATATCAAATCCCTTATGATGAACAACTCTAGAAATAACGGATAATACCGGAATATTTTTGTTAGGTAATCCTAATTGCTTTTGCAAATCTTTTTTATCTTTAATTTTGTTATCTATATCATTAACACTATAGTGTGCACAAATCTCTTTATCTGTTTCAGGATTATATTCACTGTAATCTATGCCATTTACAATTCCTATAAGTTTGCCTTCGGATGCTTTTTGTCTAAGTAATCCATCATATCCAAAACCAAATTGTGGTGTTTGAATTTCGCTTGCATATGTTTTACTTACTGTAGTAACCACATCTGAATACTGTATGCCAGCTTTTGTAAAACTAATATCACCATAAAATTCAAACTTGCTTGGAGTAAAATAAGAATCATCCAAATCAAAATGGTACAAATTTCCCCTATTGAACCTACCATTATATTCTAAATTATGAATTGTATAAATTATCTTTGTCTTATTGTCATGATGAACATCCCTTAAAAGCATTGCCACAGGACCAGATTGCCAATCATTTAAGTGAACTATATCTGGATTTCTTTGCTTTATAAATTCAACAACAGCTTTATCAAAAAACGCAAACCTCTCTGCTTCATCAGGATGACAATACATACCATCTCTATCAAAATATGTTATATTATCTACAAAAAAAGTTGTTAATACTTTTCCATCCACATCTCTGTTGTGGCATCTTATAATGCAATTTTCTTTCTTGCCCTGCATATAAATAGGATAATCCGTTACATATGTTAAATCCTCTTTTATTTCTTTATATCTTGGCATAATAACAGAAACATCATAGCCCATTTTTATAAGCTCTTTTGGAAGCGAGCCAATAACATCTCCAAGTCCGCCAGACTTTGCATAAGGTGCACATTCTGAAGCGACAAAAAGTATTTTTTTCATTTGTTTATTCCTCCCTTAATTTCTTTAGTACATTTTCAAATTCTTCTGGAATAGGAGCGTTAAACTCCATGTATTCGCCAGTTGTTGGATGAGTTATTCCTAAAGTCCTTGAGTGCAACATTTGGCTTGTAACTCCAAATGGATTTTTACCATTTGAATATGTATCATCTCCAACTATTGGATAACCAATATGTGACATATGAACTCTTATCTGATGTGTTCTTCCTGTTTTTAGTTCAACCTCAACATATGTATAGCCTTTAAATCTTTCTAAAACTTTTATTTTAGTATAAGCATACCTACCGGCTTTTACAACAGCCATCTTTTTTCTATCAATAGGATGACGACCAATAGGAAGCTCAATAATTGCTTCATTCTCCTTTATAACACCCTTAACTAATGCAACATATACTTTCTTAAAATCATGTTCTTGAATCTGTTTAGCAAGTTTAGCATGTGCAACATTATTCTTAGCTACTACCATAACACCAGTCGTATTTTTGTCTAATCTATGCACTATTCCAGGCCTGAATTCACCATTTTCATCAGACAAATCATGTTTTCCAAGCATTGCATTTACAAGTGTGCCTGACCAGTTTCCCACTGCAGGATGAACAACCATATTTTTGGGCTTATTTATAACAATTATGTCTTCATCCTCATAAATAATATTCAATGGAATATCTTCTGCTACTAGCTTTTCGTCATTCTTTTGTTCAACACTATCAGGCATAGATATTATTTGATTTGTTTTTACCTTTGCAGAAGGTTTGACAATTTTTTCATCAAGCAAAATTTCTCCTTCTCTTATGAGGCTCTGAGCTATGCTTCGCGATATTTTTTCGTTCAATGAATTAACAGCTGCATCAATTCTCATACCGTTTTCATTTTCAGTTACTACTTTCTTTATTATTTCCACTACTTAACTCCTTTATTTCTAAATAAATAAAAATACATACACATATAACAATTAATGCATCTGAAAAATTAAAAATTCCAAACGGTTTCATTTGTACGAAATCAACCACATACCCTCTAAATATTCTGTCAATCATGTTGCTAGCTCCACCAGCCATTATCAGTTGCCACAATGCAAATTTAATTTTATCTTCTTTATAAAATTTACGCACAGCAACAAAAAGTGATACCAAAATAGTGAATGAAAGAAATATAAAAAAAGTATTATTATCTTTAAGAATTCCATATATTCCACCGAGTATTTTGAACATAATTAATTTTTACAAATCCTTTTATAACTTCAAAGCTTAGTGAATTTATTTCCACAATATATTTTAAAATTTGGTCGATTATCACAGTAATAAAAAAAATCATTTATTTACCTTTCTACGTCTTCTCCGTCATTTTTCCCAAGTTTTATCTCTTCTTCGACACTTTCCTTTTCAGATTTTATTTCTTCTTTATTTTTTCTATCGAAATCTCGAGGCTTATCAACAAGTGCTGGTTCATCTTTTTCGCTATTCTTAGACGTATCATCATTTTCTCGAGTTATATCATTAAGTCCAAGATTCTTGATTTTTTCCTGTACTTGTTGTTGTAAAGATTCTAACATTTTATTAGTTTTTTCATTCTGACTTAATACTAAAGACAACTCTTCATTCTGCCTTTCTTCTGCCGCTTTTTTCTCTTCATCAGTAATTAATTCCAGTTTTGCCCAATCTATTTGTTTTGCCATTCTCTCCAATATTATTTCTGGAGGTGTCAATTCTATATTTCTTCTTGTACCTATGTATCCAATATCTTCACCATAGGCATATGATCTTTTGTATTTTAAGTCCTCTTTTGTTGTTTTATTACCATTAATAACATCTTTTATAATTTCAAAAGGAGTTTTTTCAGATAATCTCTTATCAGCTTCATACTCACATATATCCGAAGCCAAAGATTGAATCTCTTGCATCAAAACAGCCTCATATTCACTTGCTCCTCTACCATTTATGTACATACTTTGAACACCAATCTTCTGCAATGCTGACTCTATTTTTAAAGCTTCCTCTGGCGTCAAATTTCTATCGGAATACTTTAACACATAGATTTCTTGTTCACTTTTTAAATCTCTTATTGGATCTTTAGAACCAATAAGCCACTTATATCTGTCAACAAGTTCATTTAATCTATTTTTCTTCTCATCATATTCTTCAACACTTCTTATTCTTGACATATTTTCACTCCTTTTGCTACACAAAATAGCAAATTTTTCTTTAGATATAAAAACACTTCTCTGTTGATATTATAACATTACATGAATTAATTGCAAACTCTAACCAACAAGAAATTATAAAAATTTTTCAAGAAAGAATGAAAATCTTCGATTTTCATTCTTTCGACTCTCGAGAGTTTTCGACTGAAAGGAAGAAAATCTCTCGCATAAATTAAAGTTTTTTATGCAATAGGAAAGAAAATCAATACATAAAAAGTTGCAAATTTGTTACTTTCCTATTGCATAAAAAAAGAGTGAACATATGCAGTCCACTCTTAAAATTAGCAAAACATAACAATTTAAAAATCATTTCTATTACAGTTATTGTTACGAAATCTATTTGGCAACTTGCAGATAACCACAGCAGTAACCCAAGCAGCAAGTGTATAAATAATAATCCACACAATGAATATAGTACCAAATGTTTCAGAGAAAAACGCAAACACTATAAGCGATATTATAGCAACTACTGCTGCAACTGCCCAAGGACATCTAAGCACTAATTCTATTATAGCTGCAAAAACAATCACGAAAAACAAAACAAGTAAAAAAGATAGTTCCATCCATACTCCCTCCTTTGTACAGCTTATAATCAAACTATACAATATAGAGTATGCTATAATATGACAATTTGTTACATTTGTGCTAATTAAGTATTCTTATTATTTCATGCATTCTGGTGAAAACTCTTCATATCTAACATAAGCAATGATCTCTTCATTTCTAAATTCTACAGCATAATTTGTTAATTGGTACTCTCGATTTTTAATCATTTCAGCAATCTGTTCAGTCGAAAGTTCATATTCTCTTTGTAAAACGTTATCTATAACCGAAAGGTAATTAGAGTCTTCTTTAAATAAATCCTCAAGATTTTTATACACCTTTTCACTGTTTATGTTGTATGCAACAGAATCATATTTTTTATCAATTTTACATTTTTTCTTTTCATCATCAGATAATCTCACATTCACATATCCACCATCTGTTTCATAATAATTATCAAAACAACATGCAGTAATTAGTTCATCTTCAAACCAATTATCAAAATCAGTTTTATCAATCTCATATAAAGCCTCTTCTGTATAAACATAAAATTGATCATGTGTAATATCCTGTTCTGAATATGTGCAATAATACTTTGGAATAAAGTCATTTATAGTAACACTTATAGCTAAATAGTAATATTTATCTTTATTCTTTTTAGCAATCTCCTCTATATCATTTTTTCTGTCAGCAATATCTTGTTTAATTATCTCCAAGGTATCACTATACTTTGGGCTTTCAAGTATTTCTTCACCAACCATAGGAGAAATTCTTGCATCTATTCTAGAGTTAGAGGTCATATCGTCAACAAGTGCATATAATCCATTTCCTGTGGCTACATTAGAGCGTACATATAGATTTTTTACGCCAATATCATCTCTTTCAAATATACTCTCTTCTGTAACAAATTTATCAAATATAACTAAATCATCCATGCAATTTTTAAAATTTATAAAAATATAATCATCATAATCTTCTCCATATATTATTGAAACTTGATTATAATAAAAATAGAAATCTTTAGGTGCTGCTTTATATTTATTAAACTCTTTTATAAATTCCAATTCATCAATCTCGTCCATAACATAAGTACATTCCCCACTTTCCCAGTATTGAGGATCAAAGAACACACCTTTTTTAGAAAAGGTATCATATAATAATTCTTTATATATACTATTTTGAGCATATAAATCAATATCAGCTCCTGGCACAAACAAATCTTCCAATTTTAATCTATTTCCTGTTGTTAAATCATAATTTAAAAATCTAGACTCATTCGTCTGATTTCTAGAATTTGAGCCATATTTACTTCCATAAAGAGCTAGAGACAAAACGTTAGAAAAATTAGCATCCACATACTCGTTAAGATATCTAGAATCGTATTCTCCCATTTCACTACTTAAAACAATTTCTTTTAAACTTGCTTCTTCTCGTGCAATATCTTCATTTATCTTATTTTCAATTGTTTTATTTTTCAAGCCTGATATTCTGATAGATACATATTCAAGACCAGCTTCTTGCATCTGTGTTTCAATAATCTCCAAATCATTTTGATTGTACTTTTGATTTCTTTTTGTACCAATAATTCTATCACGTTTTGCAGGCATATTAACATCACCACTAGCAATTTCATAATTAGGAACCGAAGTATTATTCTTTTGTATTATCAAAATAGTTGTAATCGCAACTGAGATTACTGCAAATATTATCAAGCTTATAACAATTTTATTTGCATTCACTTTATCATCCATTTAGCATATCCCCCTTTATTCTGTATTTTTATTAGTTAGCTGGTACATAACCTTCAGCTTCAATTATTTTTGCACCTCTTTCTGAAGTAACTGCTTGAACCCATTTTCTAGTCATACTAGATGCTGGTTCATCTTTTCTGAAAACAAGCCAACCAGACGTCATTATTGGATATTCTCCAGTGCTAATTGTTTCTTTATTCGCAGGTATCCCATCAACTGCTAAAATTTTAATTTTATCTCTCTTATACATTGTATTTACATAGTAATAATATGAATATCCTATTGCATATCTAGAATTATCATATTGTGCAACCGCATCAACTAAGTCACCCATACCAACTGTCAATTCCATTGTTGGAGGTGTCATTAGTGGAGTATCTTTCATAACAAGCTGTAACATTCCAGATTGGCTACCTGAGTTTACTGGTCTTTGATAAGGTATAATTTTTGCATCCTCACCACCAACATCTTTCCAATTAGTGATTTTACCCGAGTAAATATCTTTGATTTGTTGTAATGTTAAATTATTTACAGGATTATCAACATTTACAATAAATACAAACGCCGAGTTTGTAGCTCTAACAATCTCAAGTTCAACACCTTTCTCTTTAGCATATGCCATCTCTTCATCAGATGGATAAGACATAAAACAAACATCTCTTGTTCCATCTACCACTCCAAGAAATCCTTCATGTGTATTCAAATATTCCATATCGATTTCTTGAACATCTCCACTAGGCACAAAATTTTTCTTTATAGCTTCAGCAAGTGGTTGAATAGCCAAAGATGCATCAACTCTTGGATAATTATCTTTAGAAAAAATGGGCTCATCACTTACGACAACATCACCACTTTTTTCATTATTTTCATCTACAACACTATCTCCACTCTCTTTACTAGGTAGTTGAACAGGTTTTGAAGTAAAATATATGAAAGCAAACACACATCCTACAACAATCAAAATTCCAACAACTATCCATACTAAAATAGCAATACTCTTTTTCATATGATTCCTCCATATAAATTATATTTCCATATTTAGATATTATACTAACTGCCAAAATAAGTCAATTAACAACAAACAACTAAAACATATACTTTTCTTTCGTCCATCATAAGTTTTCGACTGAAAGAAAGAAAATCTCTCGCATAAATTAAAGTTTTTTTGTGTAATAGGAAAGAAAATCAATACATAAAAGGTTGCAAATCTGTTACTTTCCTATTACATAAAAAACATCTAATCAAAAAGTACATTTTTAATTAGATGTTTTTTACTATATATTTTTTAAAATATTGCATACATCTTCTACACTTTTAGCAGGTGTTGAAGTGCCAGCCATTATGCCAATTTTATCAAAAATTTCGTACTGATGTAAATTTTTTAAATCATTAATATTTTCTATACATACTGCTTTTTTACAATTTTCTAAAGCTATTTCATACAGCCTTTTTGTGTTCGAGCTGTTTTTTCCTCCTATTATAATCATACAATCAACATTTTTTGAAAGTTCTTCTGTTTCTTTCTGCCTTATTTCTGTCGCTTGGCAAATAGTGTTTTTGATTACCAATTCAACATTTTTATACAATTCATTACTCAAAATTTCAGTAAATACAGCGAAATCTTCAACGCCAAATGTTGTTTGTGCTATCACTAATACTTTATTAAAATTCCAACGCTTTATCTCTTCTATAGCTAGATAGATTTGCTCTTCATCTTGTGCGACAAAATAATGTTCTCCACAATAGCTAACTGTTCCAATATTTTCAGGATGTTTTCGTGAGCCAAGCAATATTATAAAGTACCCCTTATCAGCATACTCTTGAACAATTTTATGAATTTTCAAAACATTAGGACATGTATAATCTTTCACTTCAATATTTTTTTCTTTTGCCTTTTCATAAACACTCCTTGTTACACCATGTGCTCTAATTATAACAGTTGAATCTTTAGGAACCTCATCTATATTTTCAACAAAAGTAATACCTTTTTTGTGCAGACAATTTACAACGTCACTATTATGCACAATTTCTCCTAAACAATATATATTTTTGGGCACTCTGTTAGCATCTTTTTCAGCTGATTCAACGGCTCTTTTTACTCCGTAACAAAATCCAGAACTTTTTCCAACTATAATTTCCATAACTTTCTCAACATCCTTTTAAAATATTATTATTTTTGTTCAAAGCAATATTTCTTTTCCGTTGACAAATCATAGACTGAGTTAACATTTTTATTTACTAAAGTCACTTTATCATATTTAAATATAATATACAATTATTAATTCTCTAATTTAAAATAAATTTATCTATATTATTTAATTTTACTTCCTCCGCTTCTTCAACTAGGTTTTCATTCTCATCTTGGAATATTTCTTTGTTTATTAATATATCATTATCATTTAAAATAGTATAATAATTTTTATTAAATATTTTTAAAGCATTTTCTCTAGAAAAACCTATTTTTTTCAATGCAATAATTATATTATTATTAGTTCCATATTGTATATATTCATACCAATCATTATCCATTGAATCTATGCTTTTAATTTGCATATATCTTTCAGAAAACTTTGAAAAATAATTAGATATTTTAAATAATATAATATTCTCTATAGTATTAATAATAGAATTTTTTTGTAATAAAAATCATGTTTTTTATCAGATACATAAAAAACGTGGAAAAGATGCTTTGGACGAGATGGAACTATTAAAATTTTTTACTAGAATTTTAATACATGACCATTTTAAACCGTATTACAAGTATGAGCAAATTACTCATGCAGAATGCAATGCACATGTTTTGAGGTATTTAAAATCTGTTATCGAAGTTTTTAAAAGAAAAGAAACAGAAGCTTTTTTAGAATTTTTAGTAAAAATTAATAACCGTACTATTAGTCTTGGCTTAAAATCTTTAAATACTGATGAACTTGAAGCTATAGAAACTGAATATATTAAGCTTTTAAATGATTGGAAAACAGCTTATTTTAAGTATGTTGAAAATATTAAAGAAATAAATCAACCTCTTAAAGATGAAAGATGCTTGTTTGAAAGACTTTCAGAGTATCATGAAGAACATTTGAAATTTATTAAAAATTTTGATGTGCCTTTTGACAATAATTTAGCTGAAAGAGCTTTAAGAATAATTAAAACTAAAAAGAATGTTTCTGGCGGTTTTAGAAGTGAAAAGTTAGCTAACGATTTTTGCAATATTCGTAGCTTTATTGGTAGTGCAAAAAAACAAGGATTGAATATTTTGGAGTCTTTAAGGTATCTTCTCTATTACAATAATTCAGATATTATTAAAATTTAAACCACTGGAAAATATATAAATCTAGTGGTTTAAATTTTTTACCTCTGAATAGTTACAATTTATTGCTAAATTATTGAAAAATTATGTAAAGTGTGTTGTACTCTTAGTATAATCACTTCTTTGTGACACCTCCATGGCATCATGTGTTACAATAGAAGAACAATAATTTGAGGAGGATAACTGCATGAATATTAAGAATGTTCGGCTCGATGTTGAATGTTGCTTCGACAAGGTTACTTATGACACTCTTATCCTGGTCTACTATGGTGTTGAGATTGGCGACACTTTGTACCTCACTGATAGCGATAATAGGAATTACTACATCGTTTCCACCAACGATTTGCTTTACTATGATTCTACCGATGACTGGCACTCGATGTGCATTCCCACCAAACTTGCACCCGCCACGATTAACGATGCAAACATTATTCATGCGATTGCAAATGCTTACGCTGAAATGAGCGTTAAGCATCCCCGCTGATAAAAAGTTCACTTTTTTCTCTCTGCTATAAGGTAGAGAGTTTTTTCTTTATAAAAATCCCATATCATCAAAGTGATACAGTATAATTTATATTTTTTATCTAATTCTTTATTTTCTATAAGCACTTTCCTTCAATTAGCATTTTGAGAATCATCCTTCATCATTATCTTCTCCTTGAAGGAATTCAAATAAAGCTTCAAGATCACTAACCTGTTCACTCTGAAATAATTTTTCATTTTGTAAGCTTGTATGTTATACTACCTATCGAGGTGAAATAATGAATAAAGAAATTGAACAACAATTAAACTATACAAAAGATATTCTAAACAATATAAGCAATGAAGCAGCTCTTGAATATGCTATTTGGACTAATACTAAGGCTCATATCAAATTTCAAAAAGAAATGCCTAATTCTGCGATTACAAGCAACTATATCTATTGGTGTGACCTAGGCATTAATATTGGCAATGAACAAAATAAAATACGACCTGCTTTAATAGTCAAAACTAAGAAAAATGCCCCAATATGTACCATTTTGCCTTTAACTTCTGAACGTATGGATGATACAAGATGGTATCACATCGATTTAGAAAATCAAAACTCTACTGTGCTTATTGAACAACTTAGAAATATCAGCAAATTAAGAGTGATTAGTCCTATGCGTATGAAAGGAAAATTAGTTAAAATTACTGAAAAAGATTGGAAACAAATCAATTCAGCATTGCAAAATTATTATACTTTGACAAAGTTACAATAAAATTTTAGTCTTAAAAATTGACTTTTACCTCAATTATGGTATAACTAGATTAGTAAACATTGTAATCCGTTGCGAAAGCAACGTAATCATTGTAATCCGATAGTCATGAACGACTATCGTTTTTTATTATCATAATTTTTAACAATTTGCATATAATAATATCACATTGTAATCCAGTATAATTAATTATGCTGATTTCAAACGCAATCCAGCCAAAGACTATTCTTTGGCTGTTTTTTCGCTCACACTTTATCTTTTAATATATCAGTACAGATTATTTATACTCTTGATATTTATGCATTCTTACCACAACATTGTTTGTACTTTTTCCCGCTTCCGCATGGACATGGATCATTTCTTCCAACTTTTTTGGTTGAGTTTACTTTTGGTTTTGCTTTATCGTCACCACCAGCATTTTGTGCTGCGTTTAAATTTGTTATCATTGTTTTTACTAAATTTACTCTTTGCATGTTTTCATTTCTTTTATGTACATGCAATAATGTTCTTACTACTGTTTCAGCTATGTCCGCCGTCATAGCATTGAAAACATCATAACTTTCATATTTGAATTCTACAACTGGATCCCTTTGTGCATAAGCTTCAAGTCTAACAGCTTCCTTTAATTGATCCATAGCATCTAGGTGATCCATCCATTTTGCATCAACTGTTCTCAAAAGAATTATTCTTTCAAGTTCTCTCAATTGTTCTGCACCAATTTCTTCTTCTTTTTGTTTGTATTTTTCTAATACTAAATCAGTTATTTCTTCTTTTATCTTTTCTGGTGATTTACCTTTACCTAAATCATACTCAACATCTAGTGCTGTTCTTAGATAATTTAAAAACTCATCTACATTTTCAGTTTCATTATGAATTCCAAAATAAGAATCAACTGTACTATTTACTGTATTTTCAATCATCTTGATTATTTCACTCTTTAAGTCCATTCCATCCAAAACTTGTCTTCTTTGTGAATATATAATCTTTCTTTGTTCATTCATAACATCATCATATTGTAATACATTTTTTCTTGCTGCAAAGTTCATTGATTCAACGTTCTTTTGTGCAGTCTCTATAGCGTTTGTAAGCATTTTCATTTCAAGTGGCATATCTTCTGGCATATTCATTGCTGCTGCTAATGCTTGAATTCTAGATGAACCGAATAATTTCATTAATTTATCCTCAAGAGATATGTAAAATCTTGATTCGCCGATGTCTCCTTGACGTCCACTACGTCCACGAAGCTGGTTATCTATTCTTCTAGATTCATGACGCTCTGTACCAATTATCTTTAATCCACCTGCTGCAATTACTTTTTCTCTGTCTTCTAATACTTTTTTATCTAACTTATCATATATTTCTTTATATTCTTTTCTTACATTTAATATTTCTTCATCATCTGTATCATTTAAGCTAACCGCACTTAGTATTACAACTTCTGGATAACCACGTTTTTTCAACTCATGTTTTGCAAGAGCCTCAGTATTACCACCAAGCATAATATCTGTTCCTCTACCTGCCATATTTGTAGCTATTGTAACAGCTCCATATTTACCTGCTTGTGCAATTATCTCTGCTTCTTTTTCGTGATATTTTGCGTTCAAAACCTCATGCTTAATGCCTTCTTTTTTTAGCATATCACTAACTAATTCTGATTTTTCAATTGTTGTTGTACCAACTAATACTGGTTGACCTTTGGCAACACTTTCTTTTATATCTTCTATAACTTGTCTTAGTTTAGCTCTTTCTGTTGTATAAACTACATCATTATGATCAACCCTAATCATTGGCTTATTTGTTGGTACCTCTACAACATCTAGTCCATATATTTCTCTAAATTCGTTTTCTTCAGTCTTTGCAGTACCAGTCATACCAGCAAGTTTATTAAATAATCTAAAATAGTTTTGAAACGTTATTGTTGCAAGAGTCTTGTTCTCATTTGCAATTTGGACATTTTCTTTTGCTTCAATAGCTTGGTGTAGTCCATCGCTGTATCTTCTTCCATACATTATTCTTCCTGTATGTTCGTCTACAATTAAAACTTCCCCATCTTTAACTATGTAATCTATATCTCTTTTCATTATTCCATTAGCATCTAATGCTTTATTTATATGATGAGATATTGTCATATTTTCTACATCTGATAAATTATCTATATTGAAATACTTTTCAGCTTTCTTTATGCCAGTGGTTGTAAGTGACGCTCTACGAGATTTTAAATCTACAATATAATCATATTGCAAATCATCTTCTGATTCTTCTTGTTTATTATCGTCTTTTGTTATAACTTTTGCTTTCAATCCTTTTGCAAATCTATCAGCTATTTTATATAAATCATTTGCCTTATCTGAAGGTCCAGAAATTATAAGTGGAGTACGAGCCTCATCTATCAATATACTATCTATTTCGTCGACAATCGCATAATTCAAATCACGTTGAACCATTTGATTTTTGTATATAGCCATGTTATCTCTTAAATAATCAAATCCAAATTCATTATTTGTTCCATATGTAATATCTGAATTATATGCTTCTCTTCTTTGATCATTATCTAAATCATGTATTATCACACCACAAGTAAGTCCTAAGAAATTATATAATTTACCCATTTCTTCACCTTGTGATTTTGCCAAGTAATCATTTACAGTAACCAAATGTGCACCTTTTCCAGAAATAGCATTCAAATATAAAGCAAGAGCAGCTGTTAAAGTTTTACCTTCACCTGTTTTCATTTCAGCTATTCTACCTTGATGCAAAATAATTGCACCTAATAATTGAACATCAAATGGTCTCTTTCCAAAAACTCTTTTTGACCCCTCTCTAACAACAGCATAAGCTTCAACAAGGATATCATCCAAAGTTTCGCCATTCTTTACTCTTTCTTTAAATTCTGCTGTTTTGTTTTTCAATTCAGCATCTGTAAGCTTTTCCATTTCTGGTTCTAAAGCGTTTATCTCATTCACATAGTGACTTATTTTCTTTATTTCTTTTTCACTATATGAAGCAAATAAATTTTTAAATAATCCCATTTCGTTAATTCTTCCTTTCGTATTTTAAGTAAAATTAAGGCACAGAAATTATAATGAGAAACAGACTTTTTATTAAATATACAAATATATTCAATAAAAAATCATCTCAATTTATAAAATCTATGCCCCCATTTTAATTATTTTTCTATTTCTATTTTTCCTTCGTCAATTTCTATTGCTGCAGTTGTAACATCTGATTCCATTTTTGCATTAGTGTATTTTGGGCTACCCTCAGCTATTTGTCTTGCTCTTTTTGCTGTACCTATTACTAGTGAATACTTTCCAGGTGCTTTCTTAAGTAAATCTGTAAGAGTTGGTTTAATTATCATTTTTCTCCTCCTAATTTAATAAAAAATTTATTCTTCATCATCAGGCTCGTCATCTTTATCTAACCTACCTGCAACTGTTTCTGGTTGAACTGATGATAAAATTACATGTTCACTATCCATTATTATAACAGCTCTAGTTCTTCTACCATATGTAGCATCTACAAGTTTCCCATTATCTCTAGCATCTTGTATTATTCTTTTTATAGGAGCTGATTCTGGACTAACAACAGCAATAAGTCTACTGCTTGAAACAATATTTCCAAATCCAATATTTATAAATTTCATAAGATTATCCCTCCAAATATATTTTTGTTTTTACTCAATATTTTGCACTTGTTCTCTTATGTTTTCTATTTCGTTTTTCATCTCTATAACGTAGTTTGTTATACCTATTGAATTTGCCTTCGAACCTATCGTATTTGTTTCTCTATTCATTTCTTGTATCAAAAAGTCTATTTTTTTACCAATTGGTCCTTCACTTTTTAGCATTCCTTTAAAACTTTCTATATGACTTTTTAATCTTGTAACTTCTTCACAAATACTAGATTTATCTGCAAATAACACAATTTCTATTCCTATTCTGTTTTCATCAACTATGTTGTTCGCACCTAACTCATTTATTCTATTTTTTAACTTTGTTTTATATTCTTCTAACAATCTTTCAGAGGATTTCTCAACAATATCAACATGCTCTGAAATCTTATTCAATCGAACTTCAATATCGTCTGCAAGTCTCTTTCCTTCGATACTTCTAGCTTCGTCTATGTTCTTTATTGCAATACTCATTGCCTCTTGTAGTTCTTGCCAATATAACTCTTCTTGTGTATCATTTTCTACTACAATAATATCTGACATTCTCGCAAGTGACATAACAGTTATATCGTCCGGAATACCATATTCACTAGACAAATTTCTTAACTCATTAATATATGTTCCTGCTAAAACTCTATCTATTTTGATATTTCTTCCCTTGTCGCTCATATTTTCAAGAGAAACATATACTTCAATCTTACCCCTATTAATGGTTTTTGAAATATACTTTCTTATATTATCCTCTAGGAAATTTAAATATCTAGGTAATCTTACAGATACATCATTATATCTATGATTTATGGTCTTTATCTCAACAGTATATATTCTGCCGTCATTTTCATAACTGCCACGACCATAACCAGTCATACTTTTTATCATTATTTTCTCCTCTTAGATTTCGTCTTATTTTTTGGAACATACTTTGTAAGCACAACAACAGCTTTCACTATGTAATACACTAAAAATGCTATCGGAAATACTTTGTTTAGTTTATTGTATGGTGCTTGGAAGCTTAAATATGTTCCAGGAAGTAAAGCTGCCGTTATAGCCAATACCAATAACTCTACTCCGTATATCGCCATTGATCCTTTTTCTTTTCTATATGCAATTATTAATATAACTACAGAAATAGCTAAAATAATACCACCTAAAATGTATATTACACTTTTTACAGATTGTAAATTATAGTTGAAAACTGTAAATGCACTATCTGTAAGCCCATAAAAAATCTCGACCAAGAGAGCCATTAAACCAGCTCCACAAAGTTTATCTACTAATTTAGTTTTTTCTGTATAATTCATAAAAATTCCTTACCTTTCTTACAAAAAACGAAGGTATGCTATTATAAATCGTATTCATATAATAGCATAGCTATTGTTGCAATCCCAGCAGTTTCAGTTCTCAAGATTCTCTTTCCCAATGAAACTAGCTTTATGTTATCTAATCTTTTCAAAATATTTATATCATTCTCAGAGAAACCACCCTCTGGACCAATCACAACAGCAACATTTTTTACATTAGTACCTATATTTCTTAACAATGCCTTTATGGTATTTTCTCTTTCGCACTCATAAGGCACTATAACTATATCATATTTTGAAAGTTTTTCAACAATATTTTCTAAATTAACTATATTTTCTACTGTAGGTACCCTCGTTCTGCCAGATTGCTTAGACGCCTCAAGTGCAATTTTGTTCCATCTATCAATCTTCTTTTTTTCATTAGATTCGTCAATTTTAACAATCACTCTATCAGTAATAACTGGTATAACATTTGATACACCCAATTCTGTGGACTTTTGCACTATAAAATCCATCTTGTCAGATTTAGGCAAACCTTGTACAAGTGTAATATGAATATTAGATTCTGTAGAAAAATCAATATGTTCTAAGATGTTCAAAACTATTTCATCATTTGCCATTTCAACAATTTTAGCACAATATCTTTTTTCGCTTTCTGTACAGATTGTAATCTCATCACCAATCTTATGACGCAATGCACTTTTTATGTGATTTACATCTTCTCCTGTTATATGGATTGTATCTTCTGATATTTGATTATCTTTAACATAAAATGTTGAAATATTGTTCAACCCCTTTTTTATATATTAAAAGAATTTCCTTCTTCTTCCAGTCTCAAAATTTTCTCCGCTTATTTCTGCAAGCTTCTTTATCAACTCTCTTTGCTCTGTATTCAAACGTTTTGGAGTATCTACAATGATAGTAAAGTACAAATCACCAACACCTCTACCGTTAACATTTTTTATACCTTTTCCTCTAAGAGTAAATATAGAACCTGTTTGTGTACCTTCTGCAAGGTCAAACTTTTCAACTCCACTTAGTGTTGGAACGTCAATTATAGCCCCAAGAGCCGCTTGTGAAAATGTTACATGCACATCACAGAATATACTATCACCTTTTCTTGTAAATACGGCATGCTTCTTCACAGAAACTGTTATATAAAGATTACCTGGTCCGCCACCTCTTAAACCTGGCTCGCCTTCGCCACTCAAAGAGATTACTTGACCATTATCAATTCCTGCAGGTATTGATACTTTGATTCTTCTTTGTTTTTTTACAGTTCCTCTGCCCTTACACTCTGTGCATGGAGATGATATAACTTTACCTGTGCCACCGCAATTATCACATGTTCTAGATGACTGGAATGAACCTAATATTGTGTTCTGCATTGTTGTTATCGTTCCTCTACCGCCACATACTTTACATGTTTCTGCAGAAGTTCCAGGCTTTGAACCTGTACCTTTACATACATCACATTGCTCATCTCTATTTATAACAATCTCTTTACTTACACCAAACGCAGCTTCTTCGAATGTTATTTCTACATGTACTTTTAAATCTCTTCCTCTTACTGGACCATTTCTATTTGTTCTTCTTCCACCACCGCCGAAAAAAGATGAGAAAATATCATTAAGATCAAAGTCCACGCCAGCACCATTAAATCCTCCAGAGAATCCATCAAATCCGCTGAATCCGCTAAAATCGTTTGCATATCCATTAGGGCCACTATGTCCAAACTGATCATACATGCTTCTTTTTTGTTTATCTGATAAAACTTCATAAGCCTCATTTAATTCCTTAAACTTTGCTTCTGCCTCTTCTTTATTGTCTGGATTAGCATCAGGATGATATTTTTTAGCAAGTTTTCTATATGCTTTTTTCAATTCTTCATCTGTCGCTGTTTTTTCAACACCAAGTACTTCATAATAATCACGTTTTGCTTCAGCCATTTTTTTCTCCTTTTTGATGATTGTTAGTCACCTTTAGAATTCACTCATTTTATAAGCCAAACAGCTTCCCCCTCATGGAGGAAGCTAAGGCTTTTAAATATTTTCATGTACTAGGAAAATTATAAATCTTCTTCACATAAAAACACATTATTTTTTATCTTAAAGACTTTTATTCAACTTTATAGTCTGCATCAACAACATTATCACCATTTGCATCTGTAGCTGTATCTTGTCCTGCTGCACCAGTTGCACCAGTGGCATTAGCATTTGCTCCAGCATTTGAATATAATTTTTCAGAAATTTTGTAGAATTCTTGAGTTAATTTATCTGTTGCAGCTTTGATTTCATCAATATTATTTCCTTCAAGAGTTTTCTTAACATTAGCAATTTCAGCTTCAACTTTAGCTTTCTCTTCGCTACTTACTTTATCACCTAAATCTTTTAATGTTTTTTCAGTGTTATATACAAGAGAATCTGCATTATTTCTAACTTCAATTGCTTCTTTATTCTTTCTATCTTCTTCAGCGTGTGCTTCAGCTTCTTTAACTGCTTGTTGTATTTCGTTTTCTGTTAAGTTTGTGCTTGCTGTGATAACAATCTTTTGTTCGTTACCTGTACCCATATCTTTAGCAGAAACGTGAACAATACCATTAGCATCAATATCAAATGTAACTTCGATTTGTGGAACGCCTCTTGGAGCTGCTGGAATTCCTGTTAATTGGAATCTACCTAAAGTCTTGTTATATGCAGCCATTTCTCTTTCGCCTTGAAGAACGTGTACTTCTACACTTGTTTGTCCATCAGCAGCAGTAGAGAATATTTGTGATTTCTTTGTTGGAATTGTTGTATTTCTTTCGATTAATTTTGTAAATACACCACCAAAAGTTTCAATACCAAGTGACAATGGAGTTACATCAAGTAATACTAGATCTTTTACATCACCAGATAGTACGCCTGCTTGAATTGCAGCACCAATAGCAACACATTCATCGGGGTTGATACCTTTGTGAGGTTCTTTACCTGTTATTCTCTTAACTGTTTCTTGAACTAGAGGAACTCTTGAAGAACCACCAACTAACAAGATTTTATCCAATTTGTCAGCTGTTAAGCCTGCATCTTTCAAAGCTTGATTGATTGGTCCAACTGTTGAATCAACTAAATCTCTAATTAATTCTTCAAATTTAGCTCTTGTTAATGTAATGTTCATGTGTTTAGGTCCAGTGCTATCAGCTGTAATATATGGTAAATTAATATCTGTTTGTGACATACTAGACAATTCAATTTTTGCTTTTTCAGCAGCTTCCTTTAATCTTTGCATTGCTGAACTATCTGTAGACAAGTCAACGCCTTGATCTTTCTTAAATTCTTCAACCAAGTATTTAATTATTCTTTCATCGAAGTCATCACCACCAAGTCTATTATTACCACTTGTTGCTAGAACTTCAAATACTCCATCACCAATCTCAAGGATTGATACATCAAATGTACCACCACCAAGGTCATATACCATTATTTTTTGTTCATCATCTTTATCTAGACCATAAGCAAGAGAAGCTGCTGTTGGCTCGTTTATAATTCTTAAAACTTCAAGACCTGCTATTTTACCAGCATCTTTTGTTGCTTGTCTTTGAGAGTCGCTAAAGTATGCAGGAACAGTAATAACAGCTTGTGTTACCTTTTGTCCAAGATAATTTTCAGCATCTGATTTTAATTTTTGAAGAATCATTGCTGAAATCTCTTGTGGAGTATATGTGTTATTATCTATTTTTACTTTTCTATCTGTACCCATATCTCTCTTTATTGATGCTATTGTTCTTTCATGGTTTGTTACTGCTTGTCTTTTAGCTATTTGTCCAACTAGTCTCTCACCATTTTTTGTAAACGCAACAACAGATGGAGTTGTTCTGCTTCCTTCTGCGTTAGGAATTACTACTGGCTCGCCACCTTCCATAACTGCTACACATGAATTTGTTGTACCTAAATCAATACCTATAATTTTTGACATATAAATCATCCTTCCTTTTTATATCTTTTTTATTATTAACTATTTTTATATAAACGATTAATATCGTTTGAATAAGCCTTACTAATTATTAATTTGCTACTTTTACCATTGCATGTCTTAAGACTCTGTCTTCCATTTTGTAACCACATCTTAATTCTTGAACAATTTCTTGTTCGCCATAATTTTCATCTTCAACATGCATTACTGCATCATGAAATTCTGGATTAAACTTTTCTTTTTCTGTGGCAATATGTTCAACATTTAAGTTAGTTAAAACATCTTGCATTTGTTTATGAATCAATTCAAAACCTTCTTTTGCCTTCGGATCTGTTGTTTCAGCTTCAACAGCTTTATCTAAATTATCTAAAACCGCAATAAACTTTGTAACAACATCTCCAACTGCTAGGTTGTATATTTTTTCTTTTTCTTTTGAGACTCTCTTTTTGTAATTATCAAATTCAGCAGCTGTTCTTTGTAAATGTTCATAATACTTTTCATTCTCTGCCTTTAATTTTTCGATTTCTGTATTTAAATCCTTAATAGAAACTTCTTGTACAGCTTCCTCATTTTCTAATTCTTCATTCTTCTTTGTTTTCTTCTCCTCTGCCATCAAAATTTCCTCCTTGTTTTATTTTTTCTTGTATTACATCCCCGACATATTTAATAACTGGAATTACTTTCTTATAATCCATACGTTTTGGACCTATAAGTCCAATAGTTCCAAGTTCTTTGTCATTTATTTTTTGCTTATATGTAATAATAGTAAAATCTTTTAAATCATCAAAAGCATTTTCTTGTCCGATATAAACATTTATGTTTCCATCATAACTGTTCTTAAGCATTTCTTTCAGTGCATCTTGTGTTTCAATTATATTTAGGAAATTCTTCAATGTTTCTTCTTTTTTTAGTTCTGGCAAATTCAATAGATTTTTCGCTCCATCCATATATATGTCAACATTATTATTCACCAATAAATTATTCAATTCAACAACTAATGGAACAATATTATTGCTTATATTATGAAGCTCGTTTTCTACATATTCATTTATATTTTCATATATATCATTGAAATTCATACCCTTTAATTTATAATTAAGATAATTATTAAAAATTTCAATGTTTTCTTCTGGAATTTGTCCAGTATACTTTATAATACTTTCTTTTATTATTCCGTTATCTGCTAAGATAACGATCATAAGTCTATCTTGTCCAATTTTAACCAGCTTTATTTCTTCAACTTGACAACTATCCATTGCTGGTCCAATTGCTATTGAAGCATAATTTGTAAGTCTTGCAATAATGTTCGAAGCTTCTTTTATAAGAGTCTCAAATTTTGTCACATCTTCTTTTAACATTTGGTCAATGACTTGTTTTTCACTAGGCGTTAATTTCTTTTCCTGCATTATAGAATCTACATAAAATCTATAACCTTGACTAGATGGAATTCTTCCAGCAGATACATGAGGTTGTTCCAAATATCCAAGCTCTTCAAGATTTGCCATCTCATTTCTTATTGTTGCAGGACTAAATCCCAACTTATAATCATTAGCAATCTTAGTAGATCCAACTGGTTCTGCAGTAGCGTTGTACTCTTCAATAACCGCTTCTAAAATACGTTTTTTACGCTCATCTAGTAACATCTTATCACCTTCCTTTTTAGCACTCATTATGTACAAGTGCTAACAGCAATTATTAAGATATCACTACGTTTAGCACTTGTCAATATAGATTGCTAAAATTTTCAAAAAATTCACACAATAAAGCTGAGATCTTCTATTTTCATTCTTTTGGTCATCGAGAATTTCTAACTGAAAATTAGAAAAACTCTCGCATAAATTAAAGTTTTTTATACAATAGGAAAGAAAATTAATACATAAA
>CAVHNT010000015.1:0-7927 GCA_963637565.1 bacterium | reverse complement strand
TCGGCAAAATAGCTATTAAATTTTAAATTTTTTCAATAAAACTAGTTGCGTATTATTTTTATTTTATAAATAAAAATAATTTATAAATCAGTAAATTTTATATTGTAATTTCTTGATTTTACCCTTTAAGTTGGGGTAAGATATTTAGAGAATAATTGCGAAAGGAATAACATAAGATGAAAATAAGAGCGTTTTTTAAATTAGTTATAGTTGTAGTATTTTTTATAATTGCATATGCAATATGCGATTTAGCACCTTATTACGTTAATACTACTTATTATAGAGACAATGAGCTTAGACTAGTAATTGATGATAGAGAATATACTAAATCCACAACATTTTCGTTGATTAGAGATTATAAAAATAATTCTGGTGATTCTGGCGATTCTGGTGACACGAAAAAGTATATTAAACCAGACATTCCTTTTATGATTGAAGGCAAAGTAATGATATCTATGAAGACAATAAAAGAATGTTTTGATAAATACATATATTTTGATGAAAAATACCAAACGATTATTGCTGCTAAAGGCACAGATGTTATAAAAATGCCATTAGGAGAAAAAACAATAACGGTAAATTCAAACGAAAAAACTATAGAAGTTCCAGTACAATACATAGACGATAAGATTTATATACCAATAGAAGAATTAAAAAATATTTATAATATAGAAATAGCAGTTAATGAAAAAGTAGTAATAACAACGAAAGATGCGGAATATTATAAGGTTAAGATTGGTGATGAAATCAAACTTAAAAAGTTTAAGAGACAATATTGCAAAACAATAGATACAATTAAAGCTGGTGAAACAATAGAAATATTCGATAAATATGAAGAAAAGAGTGGAGATTCATATTTGTGGGTTAGAGCAGCAAATGGAAGTCTTGGATATGTGAAAAAAGATGATATTGCTGAAGTTGAGCGTACATATGTGAATAATAAAGAGATTACATCTACACCAAAGAAAATAAGTTTGATATGGGAATATGCAGCAAATTATACACCAAATAGAGATGGACAAGCAAAACATAAAGGAATGTCAATAATTTCGCCAACTTGGATTTATGTAAGTGATGAAAACGGAAAATTAAAAAATACAATAGATACATCTTACATTGAATGGGCAAAAAGTGTAGGATACGAGATATGGCCTACTATAAAAAATGATTTGATAGGAATAAAAAAGACTTCTACAATATTAAATGATATGAACCTAAGACAGGCATTTATTGATAATGTAGTTTCTCTTGCTAAAAAATATAATTTTAAAGGAATAAATCTTGATTTCGAGAATATGTATATGAAAGATAGGGAGGCTTTTGCACAACTAGTAAGAGAACTTTCTAGTACATTAAGAGCAAATGGAATAATCTCTTCAGTTGATGTAAATGTTCCTGATGGTAGTGAAAATTGGTCATTATGTTATGATAGCAAAGCAATATCTGATGCAACAGACTATACTATTTTAATGGCATATGACCAACATGGTTCATCAAGCAAAATAGCTGGCTCTGTAGCTTCTTTGGATTGGGTTGAACTTAATTTACAAAAAATGATAGAAAGAGACGGAATAGATAGCACAAAACTTGTGTTGGGGGTTCCTTTTTATTCTAGATTTTGGAGAGTTAGAAATGGTGCAGTTGTTTCTACTTCATCAATGACAATGAAAACTGCAAAAAATTATATGGAAAAGTATAAGAGTTCTACAGAATGGGTAGAAGAATCTGGACAATATGTAGTGAGATATAAAGATAAAAATGATGATATAGAAATTTGGATTGAAAATGAAGACTCTTTAAAAGAAAAACTAAAACTAATTAGCAAATATAAACTTGCAGGTTTTGCTGCTTGGAGGTGGGGCTTTGAAAACGATGAAACTTGGAGTTTAATTGGAAAATAGTGAGTTAAGTGTGGAGGTGATAACATGCTTTATGCACTTGTTGGTACTTCTGGAAAGAGAAGTTTAAGAAAAATATATGCAGAAGAAATGCTTGGAGAAGTTAAAGTTGTTATCCCCAAATTTACAGAAAAGAATGGAGAAAAATACGCTAAAATATTTGTAAGAAAAATAAATAACTATAAGGTACAGAATGTATTACTAAATTATGAAATAAGTAAAAATATAAACTTTTGTAGGATTATTGAAGAAAATAGAAAATACATAATAACAGGCAAAAGAATGGGTAAATCTATTTTGGCGAAGATTATTAGTGAAGTTTCTAAATACAGCAAGTATCCATTAGAAAAAATGAACATAGTTTTACTTATGAATGAATATAGCTTAGAAAATATTGAACTTATTGAGATTATTGCTTCTAAAGTAAAACAATTAAACGTGTTATCAAGAAACCATTCGAAGTATGAAAAAACAGCAAGTAAATTGTTTAATGAATATGGATATGTGGTAAACTTGTATAGTAATGAAGAGATAAAAGAATTTAAACGTGCGAATATAATAATAAATATTGATTTTAAAGAAGATGAAGTAAGAAATATAAATTTTGCAAAAAACAGTATTGTTATATCTCTAAATGAAAAGATAGAAAAATTGAAAAAAGGTTTTAACGGCATAATTGTAAATGATGTTGATATAGCGGGAAATGTTGAAAATGTGCAAGATTACCGAAAACTTGCACTTTGTGAAGCACGAATATATAAACCTCTTAGAAATCTAAAAGAAAATGCACGAATATTTAACTTAGAAAAGTATATAATAAATGGATATATTGGAAAAAGGGGAAAAATAACGGCAGAAGAATTTGAAAAAGTTGGTAAAACTTTTGCTTGACAAATATAAGGCAAATGATTAATATATATACATTGTAGGATAAAAGTCCTATAAGTATAACCATTTTAAATTATCAAGAAGTTATGATAAAAATAAACTCATGACAAAAGAAAGGAAATGATTGTTATGCCACAAAAGGAAACTATTTTGACATATGAAGGTTTAAAAAAATTAGAGGAAGAATTAGAATATTTAAAAACAGAAAAAAGGAGAGAAGTTGCTGAGAGAATTAAGGTGGCTCTTGGATTTGGAGATTTATCTGAAAATTCAGAATATGATGAAGCAAAAAACGAGCAAGCTCAAGTTGAAATGAGAATCATTGATCTAGAAAATAAATTAAGAAATGTTAAAGTAATTGACGAAGATGAAATCGATACAAAAACAGTTCAAATAGGCAATACCGTTCAAGTTTTAGATATGGAATATGATGAAAAAGTTGATTACACAATAGTTGGTTCAACAGAAGTTGACCTTGCAAATAATAAGATTTCAAACGAATCTCCAATAGGAAAGGCTTTACTAGGCAAAAAGAAAAATGAAGTTGTAGAAGTAGAAGCTCCTGCAGGAGTATTATCTTTCAAAATTTTAAAAATAACAAAATAATCTGCCAATGCAGAAATATTAAGAAAAGAGGGCTTGTACCTCTTTTCTTTTTGTGTTATAATTTGGACGTGATTTAGTGGCTGTGTATGCGTGTTTGCATATGTAATAGCACTAAACTTTACTATATCGAAAGGGGATTTTTTTATGAACGAAGAAAACAACATGAAAAACAATGAACAACAAGAGCAAGATGTAAATGAATTAATTAAAATAAGAATAGCTAAGCTAAAGGAACTACAAGAGAAAGGTAAAGACCCATTTCAAATTGTAAAATTTGATAATAAGGATAATAGTAAAGATATAAAAGAAAAATTCGTTGACCCGGTAGAGGGAGAAGAATCAGAACCTATGCATGTTAGCATAGCTGGTAGACTTATGGCAAAAAGAGGTCATGGAAAAGCTAGTTTCTGTGATTTACAAGATATGTATGGAAGGATACAAATATATGTTAAGTTAGATGAAGTAGGCGAAGAAGCTTATGAAGAATTTAAAAAATACGATATTGGCGATATAATTGGCATTACTGGTAATGTATTTAAAACTCACATGGGTGAGATATCTATTAAGGTTAAAACAATAGAGTTACTTTCTAAATCTTTAAGACCACTTCCAGAAAAATTCCATGGACTAAAGGATATGGATTTAAGATATAGACAAAGATATGTTGATTTAATAATGAATAATGATGTTAAAAAGACATTTATTGCTAGAAGTAAGATTATTAGTGGACTTAGAAAGTACCTTGATGATAGAGGTTATGTTGAAGTTGAAACACCAGTATTAAACACAATTCCTGGTGGAGCAGCTGCTAGACCATTTATAACTCATCATAATACACTAGACATAGATATGTATTTAAGAATTGCACCAGAACTATACTTAAAGAGACTTATAGTTGGTGGATTTGACAAAGTTTATGAAGTTGGTAGACTTTTCAGAAATGAAGGAATGGACATTAAACACAATCCCGAGTTTACAACAGTTGAGTTGTATTCTGCTTATGAAGACTATAATGATATGATGGATATAACAGAAGGTATTATATCAACACTTGCAAAAGAAGTTACTGGTGATACTAAAATCAATTACCAAGGTACAGAAATTGATTTGACACCAGGTTTTAGAAGACTTCCTATGATTGAAGCAATAAAAGAAGTTACAGGTGCTGATTTTAATAAAGCAAATACAGATGAAGAGGCTATGGAACTTGCAAAGAGTATTGGTCTTGAAGTTGAAGGTAAAATGGATAGAGGTCATTTAATAAATCTTGCATTTGAAGAAAGAGTTGAAGAAACATTGATTCAACCAACATTTATTATAGATTATCCAGTTGAGATTTCACCACTTACAAAGAGAAAACCATCAGATCCAAGACTTGTTGAAAGATTTGAATTATTCATTGGCGGAAGAGAATATGCAAATGCCTACTCAGAACTTAATGATCCAATAGATCAAAAAGGTAGATTCTTGGCACAAATGGCTGAAAGAGAAGCAGGAAACGAAGAAGCTAACATGATGGATGAAGATTTTGTTCAAGCTTTGGAATATGGAATGCCTCCAACAGGCGGTATGGGTATGGGTATTGATAGATTAGCAATGCTTCTTACAGATAGTTATTCTATAAGAGATGTACTTCTATTCCCAACAATGAAGCCATTAGATTAATATATTTAAACCTTAAAGGAGGATTTATAATTGTACAATTCTGATACAAAGAAAGTTTTTATGATTTTGATAGCAGCGTTTGCATTATATTGGTTGTATAGTTCATTCCAGTCGGGTGAATTGTTTACAACTTTATTAATGCTTCCGGGACTTATATTGGCGATTACAATTCATGAGTGTTCGCATGCTAAAATGGCAGATAGGCTCGGGGATCCAACACCAGAGGCACAAGGAAGAGTAACATTAAATCCCTTAGCTCATATAGATCCTATAGGAATGATATGCCTACTTGTTGCAGGATTTGGATGGGGTAAGCCAGTACAAATAGATCCAAGCAGAATGAGGAGACCTGCAAAAGATTCAATGCTTGTAGCACTTGCAGGACCGGTTAGTAATTTTATTCTGGCTTTTATATCTTTTCTTACATATGGAATTTTGTATTTTGCACTGCCACACGAATCTACTTTGAGTTTGATTTTACTTACAATGATATACGTTTGTGCACAAATAAACCTTTCTTTGGGTGTATTTAATTTATTACCTTTTCCACCACTTGATGGTTCAAAAATATTGGTATACTTCTTGAAAGGTAAAGCAAAGACTTTTATTTGGAATTTAGAAAGATATTCATATATAATTCTTGCAATATTGTATTTTACAGAGTTGCCATCTATTTTGATAACACCTGTAATACAATGGATAGCAACTTTTATGATAAACATTGTTGAAAAAATATTAGTACTATTTATATAGAAAGAAGAGATTTTATGACAAAGGACATTCTTTGTTTGGGAATTGAGAGCAGTTGTGATGAAACATCTGTTGCCATTGTAAAAAATGGCAGAGATGTTTTATCTAATGTTATAGCAACTCAAATAGAAATACATAAAAAATATGGTGGAGTGGTGCCAGAGATAGCTTCGCGTAATCATGTGGAGAATATTTCTTATGTTGTAAATGAAGCTCTTGAAAAAGCAGGAGTTACACTTAATGATGTTGATGTTATATCTTGCACATACGGTCCTGGGCTTGTTGGTGCTTTATTGGTTGGATTATCTACTGCTAAAGCCATAGCATATGCAAGTAAAAAGCCATTAGTAGGGGTTCATCATATAGAAGGTCATATAGCAGCAAATTATATAACACATAAGGATTTAGTTCCACCTTATCTTTGTCTTGTTGTTTCTGGCGGACATTCACATTTGGTTCATGTAAAAGACTACACCAAGTTCGAAATATTAGGTAAAACCCGTGATGATGCTGTTGGAGAAGCTTTTGACAAGGTGTCACGAACTATAGGTCTTGGTTATCCAGGAGGTCCAATAATAGATAAAATGGCTAAGGACGGAAAGCCAGTATATAATTTGCCAAGAACATATTTTGAAAACTTAGATTTTAGTTTTAGTGGAATAAAGACAGCCGTTATTAATCTAGTACATAAAGAGGGAGACAATATAAATGTAAACGATTTGTGTGCAAGTTTTGAAGAAGCTGTTACTGATGTACTTGTAGAAAATGTGTTAAAAGCAGTAGATGAAATTAAAGTTAGTAAAATAGCAATAGCAGGTGGTGTATCTGCTAATAGTTATTTAAGAGAAAGAATGGAAAAGATAGGTGCTATGCATAACCTAAAAGTGTATTATCCAGAACTTGTTTTATGCACTGATAATGCGGCAATGATAGCCTCTGCCGGATATTATAACTATATGGCTGGAGAAAGGTCAGATTGGGACTTAAATGCCGTACCAAATCTAAAAATTGGAGAAAGATAAATGTACCAAAGTAAATTAGATTAGTTATTCTAATTGAAATATTGTTGAAAAAGAGGAGGAAAATTGTGGCAATATACGCAATTTCTGATTTGCATCTTGCTTTTGGTGCACCAGAAAAAAATATGAATGTCTTTGGTGCTAAATGGCAAGAGTATGAAGAAAAAATAAAGAAAAACTGGCTGGAAAATGTAAAAGATGAAGATGTTGTTATAATGTCTGGTGATTTTTCATGGGCTACATACTTAGAGGACTCTAAAAAAGATTTTGATTTTTTAAACTCATTACCTGGGAAAAAATATCTATTAAAAGGAAATCATGATTATTGGTGGACCACAGTAAAAAAAATGAATGATTTTATTAAACAAAACAAATATGAAAATATATACTTCTTATACAATAACTCATACGACATTGGTAATTATGTGCTTACAGGTACAAGATATTGGGGATATGATGAGGATGCAGAGGACAATGAAAAGATTTTTAATAGAGAGATTTTGAGGGCTAAATTGTCTCTGGATGAAGCGAAAGGGTTATTTCCAGAAAAACCAATAATTTTTACAACACATTATCCGCCAGATGAAAAAATCATAGATGCTTTAAAAGAATATAATATTAAAATTTGGATATATGGTCATATTCATACGAATTACGAGGAAAGCTTAATAGAAATTCCAGGGATAGAAACACATTTAACATCATGTGACTATTTAAATTTTAATATGTTGGAGATAAAATAGTTTATTAATGGAGAAAATGAAGTAGCATATACAATTTTTACATCGGGTAGCACATGAGAGCCAAGAGGAATAGAAGAGCTTGTAAATGAAAAAGAAAGATAAGACGCAGATATTCAGGAATCGTAAATGATGATATTTTATGATTGAAATTCTTTTGGTTAGATGTTAAAATAGTTGTATATTTGATAGACTTAAAAAAAACACCCCTTTGGGGGAAGGTTATTTTTAGGTCTATTTTTTTATATAATAGGAAAGTAACAAATTTGCAACCTTTTATGTATTAATTTTCTTTCCTATTATATAAAAAAAACTTTAATTTATGCGAGAGATTTTCTTCCTTTCAGGTCGAAAACTCTCG
>CAVHNT010000014.1:0-25172 GCA_963637565.1 bacterium | reverse complement strand
TATATTAATTATATTTTTCGCATCTGTCAATTGTTTTTCATCGACAGTTTTCGAGATAATTTTTTATTTAATCTCCCATGGTGCTGTCTCTGTACCTGTTTTAGTTGTGTCAGAAATATCTAATAATTTTGCATTAAATTGCACTACTGGTCGTAGACCCTGCACTGCTTCAGTTGTATATCCAGAAGAACCACACAAGTCATAGCCACTCGTATAGCCAGAATATGCATAACGCACCAAAAAGCCACAAAATTCGCCACTAACATTGTGATATAATTCAACACATGAAGAAGCCAAGAAACAACTATTTGAACTGTTTCCCCCTAGTATACTATTTACTACTGCATTACTTGATCCTGGATTATAATTATAATATGTTTTTGACAGTAATATTGGTGTTGTATCACTTATATTGTCATTATAATCATTATCTTTTTTTGCTGTACGTGTTACTCCACTTGCATCATCCCATGTATAAAATTTTACTAATGACGTCCTATGTTTCATAGCTGTGTAAACTTTTTCTCCAATCGTTACATTTATCAATTTATCATTTGGCGTATCTAACGAATACAATGCATAATACTGTTCTACTGGTGGCGTATAATTGCACGCTTTATTCAAATCATCTATTGTCATACTTCTTGCTATCAACCCTTTGTCTGTATTTGAATATAGTTTTTCACATAATCTGTGTAATTCCTCAGGCCCAAATAAATATCCAGTTGCACCTTTTAATGTTAATTTATTTACTGGTCCTTGTGTTGTTATTAATACCCTTCCCGTGCTTTCATCTATACTCAATATTCTCCACTTTGCATTTGTATCTGTTGTTAGCATCTCTGATGGTGCTCCTGTTTTAGTCGCTAATGTTGATACTTTTTTCTCAGTTGTTAATCCATAATTTACATAGTCTCCAACTTCTACTTTACTTATTATTTCTTCAAATTCCTTCTTTGTTAATCCATCTTCTAATAATTCTCTTCCTTCTAGTTGTCCATCTAATGTTATTGATATTGTTATTGGTAAGTTGGCTACTACAAGATCCATATCCCCCGTTGCTTCTCCTGAGCCTTCATCTACTTCTGATGTATCATTTATTAAATACTTATTTTCATATTGATATGGTGGCCATACAAATACTTTTCCTTCTTTTGTTACCGCATATGTTACTTCCACTTTTGATTTAGTTTTTGTTTCTACCTTCATTGTTGGTAGCTTTATTCCTATATCTGCTGTTTTTTCTATTATTGTGTAATCTGGTACTCTTCCTTTTGGAATCACGTCTGCATCTGTTGTTCCTCCTTTTGCTATGTAGTTATATACCTGTGCATCTGTTATTTGTGAACCCTCTGCTATCATTTTTCCTCTTAATGTTGCAACCTTTTGAGTTATTGCTTCTTGTACCTCAGATATATTTGTTACAAACTTTGAATAATCTGCTTTTCCTAGTGTGACTGTTGAATTGTTGAATGTTACTGATGCCATTATTATCACTACTATTATTGTTATTACAAGTGCTATTAGTGACACTCCCTTTTTATCTTTATCCTTATAAAATGGGTTGTGTGTGTGTGTGTGTGTACAGCCTCAACGGTTTCAAGTGTCTTATTCATATTTTCTATCTCTCCTCTTTTATTTTTTCGTTTTAACTATATTTATTTTATCATACTGAATATCATTTTCAATCATAAATTTAAAATAGCACTACTCAAATTTATTTATGGAACACGCTGTGTTCCGCTACGAGGAGTTACAAAGAACAAATTTGAAACTAAAATTTAACTTACACAAATTTAAAATAATGCTACTCAAAATTGTTTATGGTATACACTGTGTTCCGCTACGAAAGACCTTACTTCAAATACATTGAACGCACAAAAATGCAGGTTGCACTATATAAGCGCAACCTGCATTTAATTATTTAATTGATATTAATGTCTGCAGTTTTAACAAATCCAATAAGTTCTTTGTTATTACTCCAATACGATATGACGTAGTAGTCACCTAGCACAGCTCGAATTGTGACAATTTCTCCTGCATCAAGTCTCTTTACAACTTTGTAATCTGAACTAGGATAAACTGTAACGTTAGTCTTGGTTTTTGCCGTGCCATTTACTGGTGTCAACGACAAGCACCATTTAATCTCGTCCAATGTAATTACAGTCACATTCTTTGAAATGTACCCAGCCGCCGTACGCAAATTAACAAGGTAGTAGTTATCTGTTTCAGCAATTACGACAAACATGTCTCCTGCAGAAACATATCCCACACGCTTATTTGTAAGCGACGGAGCCGCATACACGGGTGCACCAGAGCAAAGGTAAATTACCTTTGGATTCAACATGATATATGCTGAATGTGCATATGCAATAGTTCCGTCATCAAGTTTGATTGTATACCAACTTCCGTTTTCTCCGACAATGTTAAGTACATCACCGTTTTTTGCAGAAAAGACCATCTTAGCACTTTCTTCTGGAGCTACGCGAACCGATACATTACGAGAGATTACATACCCATCTCCCAAACTTACCAATTCAGCAAGAGCTCCATTTGCAAAGACTGCATTGAACCCAGTAACCAAGATTGTAAGCAGAGCGAGGACAGCAATGACGCTAATCAGCCGTTTCATGGTATCCCTCCTAATTAATTTTTTTGAGCACGAAAATATTATATCCAAGATTACATAATTTGTCAATTGCTTAATATTTCGTTTTATAATATTTCTTTTATTTCATACTCTCCATTATTAATCAGTAAATAACTATTCTTTGTTCCGTTTTTAGGAAGTGACACTGATCCAGGATTAATACATGTTACGCCATTCTTCTCCTTTATAAAGCCTGTATGAAAATGTCCATAAACCAGCACATCCGCCTCTTCTGGCATATTATCAATATTATATTTATGTCCATGCGTGAAGAAATATTTTTTTCCGTCTATATTCATTCGGATATTTTCTTCAAATTTGAAATCAGATATCATTTCATCAACTTCTGCATCACAATTACCTTTGACACACAGAATGTTTTCTTTTAATCCATTTAGTATTTTCACTACATCCATTGGACTATATGCTCTTGGTAGTGGATTTCTAGGTCCATGGTAATACAAATCGCCTAGTAGTATTAGTTTATCTGGTTGTTCTTCATTATATATTTCTTCTATCTTTTTTGCATAATAATATGATCCATGTATATCTGAAACAACTAGTAATTTCATGTTCTTCTCCTTTTACACTCTCGTTTTTTTACTTTATTCATAATCTACAACGTTTATCCAACGGCTTAAGAATTCTTGTTCTTCTTCTTTTCCTTTCGTCATTTGAGTGGCAGCCACTATTGGAATCCATCTTTGAATATTGGCTTTTGAAATACCACTCTTCTCTGAGAATAAGTTGATGTATTTTTCTGCTAATGCTTCTTTTTTGTCAATTGAAAATAGTAAAAATGTTCTTGCTGCATCTGCTGATGCATTTCCTTGTGTTACATGTGACCAGTCAATTATACATGCGGTTCCGTCTTCTTTTATTATTATATTACTTGGATTGAAATCACCATGACATAATTTAACATGATCTTTCATTCCCTCTAATCTTTGCATCAACTCATATCTTGTGTCTTCACCAATCTTTTTTGCATTCACAAGCTTTCTCCTAAATTTATCTTTTATTCTGCTTAAAAGAGGTACTCTATGTGATAATACTTTTAGTTGAAGGTCTATAAATAAATTCAAGTATTCATCTTCTTTTTCTGGATGTTCTTCCATTAATTTATTAAGTGGTATTCCTTCAATATATTCTGAAACCAAAGCCCATCTATTATCGATTTTTGTTACTTCAAGTAATTTTGGAATATTTAAATCCGTTCCTTCCTCAACCCTTGCTTGGTTTAATGCTTCATTTAATATGTCAGCTTTTGAGTAATCTTCAACAAATAGTTTTATTGTTCTGTTTTCATCTCTATAAACTGTTTTTGTTTTTCTTTCAGCTATTGGATTATTTAAATTATATTCCATTATCTTTCACCTCCATAATATGCTTTTAGATACATTTCTTTAATCTCACTCATCAATGGATAACGTGGATTTGAACCTGTACATTGATCATCAAATGCTTGTTCTGTCATCTCATCAAGTGTATCTAAAAAGTACTTTTCATCAACACCATAATCTCTTATAGTCTTTTTGATTCCTATTTTTTCTTTTAATTCATTTATTGCTTTTATTAAGTTTTCAAGTTTCTCCTCATCAGTATTTCCACCTAGATTTAGAGCATCTGCTGCCATTGCATATTTATGCAATGTATGTGGATGATCATATTGTGGGAATGTTCCCATTTTTACTGGAACTTCAACACTATTAAATCTTAAAACATACTCTATCATAAGAGCATTAGCTATACCATGTGCTATATGATGGAATGCTCCTAATTTATGTGCCATTGAGTGGCAAACTCCTAAGAATGCATTTGCAAATGCCATACCAGCCATTGTTGCTGCATTAGCCATTTTTTCTCTTGCCTCTGGATCACTTGCACCATTTTCATAAGCTCTTGGTAAATATTTAAATATATTCTTCAAACTCTCTATTGCAAGTCCATCTGTAAATTCAGTAGACATCATTGATGCCATTGCCTCTAAATCATGAGTTACAGCATCAATTCCTGAAGCTGATGTCAATCCCTTTGGTGCATTCATCATCATATCTGCATCAACGATTGCCATCTTTGGTAATAATTCATAATCTGCAAGAGGATATTTGATTCCTGTCTTTTCATCTGTGATAACAGCAAAAGGTGTAACTTCTGAACCTGTACCTGCAGATGTTGGAACAGCTATGAAGTATGCTTTTTCACCCATTTTAGGGAATGTGTATACCCTCTTTCTTATATCCATAAATCTCATAGCCATATCCATGAAATCTACTTCGGGATGTTCATACATTACCCACATGATTTTTGCAGCATCCATTGCACTACCACCACCAATAGCAATAATGCAATCTGGTTTAAACATATTTAAAGCTTTTGTTCCTTCTATTGCACATCCTAAAGTTGGATCTGGTGCAACATCTGAGAAAATATCATAATCTATTCCTAATTCTTCTAATTTACTTGTAATTGGTTTTGTGTAACCATTTTCAAACAAGAATTTATCTGTTACTATGAATACTTTTTTCTTATTCATTACATTCTTTAACTCTTCAAGAGCAACTGGTAAGCAACCCTTTTTAATATACACTTTTTCAGGTGTTCTAAACCAAAGCATATTCTCTCTCCTTTCGGCAACTGTTTTTATATTCATTAGTTGTTTTATTCCAACGTTTTCTGATACTGAATTTCCACCCCATGAACCGCATCCTAGTGTTAATGATGGTGTTAATTTAAAGTTATATAAATCGCCTATTCCACCTTGTGAAGATGGTGTGTTTATAAGCACTCTGCAAGTTTTCATTTGACTATAAAATCTTGCGATTTTTTCTTTTTCATTAATTGTATCAATATATAGTGATGATGTGTGTCCTAATCCACCATCCTCTATAAGTTTTCTAGCCTTTTTTATTGCCTCATCAAAGTCTTGGGCTCTATACATTGCTAAAACTGGAGATAATTTTTCGTGTGCAAATTCTTCAGATAAATCAACGCTTTCTACTTCACCAATTAAAATCTTTGTGTTTTCTGGAATATTTACATCTGCAAGTTTTGCTATTGTATAAGCAGATTGTCCAACTATTTTGGCATTCAATGCACCATTTATGATTATTGTTTTTCTTACCTTTTCTGTTTCTTCACTATTTAATATATAGCAACCTCTTTTTACAAATTCAGCTTTTGCTTCATCATATACTTTGTCTAATATAATTACTGATTGCTCTGATGCACATATCATTCCATTGTCAAAAGTTTTAGAATGTATTATTGAGTTTACTGCTAAAACGATATTAGCAGATTCATCAATAATTGCAGGTGTGTTACCTGCACCAACTCCAAGTGCTGGTTTTCCGCTTGAATAAGCAGACTTAACCATACCAGGTCCACCTGTAGCTAATATTGTATCAACTGTTTGCATTAATAAGTTTGTCAATTCTAGTGAAGGAACATCAATCCATGCTATTATACCTTCTGGTGCACCAGCCTTTACAGCAGCTTCTAGCACAATCTTAGCAGCAGCTATTGTTGATTTTTTTGCTCTTGGATGTGGGCTAATTATTATCCCATTTCTTGTTTTTAAACAAATTAGCGTTTTAAATATTGCAGTTGATGTTGGATTTGTTGTTGGTATAACAGCCGCAATAACGCCAATTGGCTCCAATACCTTTTTTATACCATAGGCTGGATCTTCTTCTACAACACCGCATGTTTTTTCATTTTTATATTTGTTGTAAATATATTCTGATGCATAGTGATTTTTTATTACCTTGTCCTCAACCACACCCATACCTGTTTCCTCTACTGCCATCTTGGCAAGGGGAATTCTCGCCTGATTTGCTGCTATTGCAGCAGCTTTGAATATTTCATCAACTTGTTCTTGTGTGAATTTTGCAAACTCTTCTTGAGCCTTTTTTACTTTAGCAATTGTTTCTTTTAGTTTTTCAACATTATCTACAATTTCATATTCCTTACTCATGTTTTTCCTCCTTTATCTTTTTGTTATTTAAATTATACAAATCTATTGAATTTTTAATATTTTGCTCTTTAGCTTGTTTTCCAAACTTATCTATCTCTACAACATTCTTTGGTCCATGGTGAATGCATAGTGCACCATTTAAACAACCACCATCACAAGCCATTCCTTCAAAGAAGTTTTCTAGTGCCTTACCCATTTTTAATTTTAAAAGGTTGACTTTGCACGCTGCAATTCCACTCATTGCAACTGGTTTTACATCATCCATATCAAAGTATTCTTTTGCAATAGTTTCTATTCCTTGTGATATTCCACCAGACTTTGCAAATATTCTGCCATAGAAAGATGCATTGTTTAGAACTGTTTCTTCAAGAGTAGTTATATTAATTTCCCTTGCATCAAAAAAGGCTTGAAGCTCTTCAAAAGAAATTACACTATCAATTGCTCCTCCTGTTTTTTCTAATTTATATTCTATCTTTTTACTTGTACAAGGTCCTATGAAAACAACTTTAGCTGTTGGATCGGATTCTTTTATAAGTTGTGCTGCATACACCATTGGTGATACTGAACCAGAAATATATTTTGTTAGTTCTGGAAAATTCTTTTCAACATACATCACAAAAGATGGACAACAAGATGTCGTCAAAACACCTTTTTCTTTCAATTCTTTTGCTTCATTGTACAATGCAATATCTGCGCCAAGTGCTGCTTCAACAACTTGATGAAAGCCTAATTTCATTATTCCTGTAACAACCTGCTCTGGTTTTACATTATCAAATTGACCTGCTATTGAAGGGGCAATTACAGCATATACATTATAATTCTTATTATTGTCAGATTTTCTTAATATATCTATTGTTTCTAAAATATATGATTTATCTGATATTGCTCCAAATGGACATTGATATACACAAGCTCCGCAAGATATACATTTATTATTATCAATTTTTGCTTTTTTATTTTCATCTATTGATATGGCATCAGCCTTACATGCTTTAACGCATGGTCTTTCTTGTTTTATTATTGCTGAATATGGACATACAGTCGTGCATTTACCACATTCTATACATTTTTCTTTATCTATATATGATTTATGATTAACTATAGAAATTGCTCCCTTTGGACATACTTCAACACATCTGTGAACTAAACAACCTCTACAAGCAGGTGTTACATACATTCCTTCTGCAGGACACTCATCACAAGCAATATTTATAACTTCAACAGAATTAGGATTCGATTTATCTCCTCCCATCGCAAGTGCTATTCTTTCTTCTATAATAGCTCTATCTTTATATACACAGCAACGTGCAATAGGTTTTGGTCCTGGTGAAATCTTTTTTGGTATATCTCTGTAGCATGATGCTAAATCATCATTATACGCTTTTTTGATTACCTCTTTTAAAACCTCATATTTTAGTTGCTGAACATAAGTATCAAATTTATTATTCATAGCAATCCTTCCTTTAATAATATTTTACAGTTATTCTCTTTCCCATAAGTTTTAAGTTTTCGGAAAGTTTCTCTACTAATTTAAACTTAAGCGTGCTGTCTATTGGAAGCCCACTATGAGCCTCATTTACAGCTTGACCAACAAAGAAATTCACATCTGTTGCTTGCTCAAATAAAAAGTTAGCAAGCTGAGATGCCCCATCTTTTTTCAAGAAATTCTTAGGTAAGTCACTATCAATCTTTAAGTACTCTTCTGAAAGCTCAATAAGTTTTCGCAAAGTAAGTACTCCTTCAGTTGTTAAATCTATTCCCTTTATAAATCCAATTGGTGGGATGTCGCTTTCTACATAATTGAGATTTGTTTCAACTTTTTCATTAAGATAATTTGCAACAATTTGTGAGGTTGTCCCACCACAGACAATTCTAATACCTTTATTACTCAAAAAATCGCTTACATATCTATTGCAATCTTCTCTTTTTACTGGTGGACCAATCATAATGTTTACATGACTTTCTTTCCTAATTTTAATTGCCGCTACAGTGGTGTCATCTCCTGGTTCACCCATATACAAAGCTTCACTCGCACTTGCTAAAATATTTGCAATGCATCTTGCTGACATCTCAGGTTCAATATTTTGTGTTAAATATTGTATGATATCTTCTCTCTGCCAACCTAAGTTTAATGTTTTTCCAATTCCAGCATGTGGAACTCCATCAGACATTAGTAATATAACATCTTGATTTTTTAATTTTAAATCTGTTTTATAAACTTTTTTATTTAATATACTTAATTCTTTACGGTTTAATTCTTTATTAACTCCATTACTAAAAAATATACATTGTGGATTATCAAATTCAAACATGTAACCCACACCATCATTGTTTATATGGATAACAGAAAATGTTGAGTACGCTACTCCTCTTTCTTTGCAGACTGGTAAAGTTTGTACAATAGTTTCTATGCATTCTTCCATTGAAATATCGTTAGAAACCATTGTGCTTAGTATTTTAGAGGTTAATGTTGATAATATATTTGCTTTAACACCACTGCCTAAACCATCCGCCAAAACCATGGTAGTATAGTCTCCTTTTTTTACAATAGAAACTCTGTCTCCACACAATTCTTCGCCATATTTATTGAATGAAGTATAACCATATTCAAGAAAAAGTCCCATTATTCTTCTCCTTTATCTTCATCGCTTAAAGCTTTTCTTAGCTTTACTAATGCAACTTTTGCTTCCGCCGTTGTTTCACCAAGCAATGAAGCAATTTCTTGTGCAACTCTCATTTGTTTTTTTATAACTTCATCAGTTGCAGCAACAGTTTCTAACTTTACTTCTTTTAATTTCTCATCATAATTTACTTTTTCAGTTATATCTTTCATAATTGCAAACATCATATTATGACTCTTCATATAACTTATTGATAACTCAACGTAACAGTTTGTTTTTTCAATTTTAATTTGCTTTGAATATACATTTTTTTGTTTTGCTAGAGCCTCAACAAAATCAACACTATCATTTATATAATCTAGAATACATACATTTTTCGGTTTAAAACTTTTCATTCCAAGTAAAGATTTTGCTTTGCCATTTATATCAATTATATTAAAGTCTTTATCAATAACTACAATTCCATTAGGACTGTTTTGTATAATTTCATACGACATATTTTCAGCTCTTTCACGCATATATGGCAAACACATTTCTACATCAGCATATCCATTTATTACAGCCCAAGCCTTTTCTCTACATGTTGAATAACCACACGCACCACAATTAAGTTCGTCCTCTTTTGTAAATTTACCAGTCTTTGCTAGCACTTCTTTTATTTGTTCTTCGGTTGGTTCAACAGAATGAAGCTTTTCCTCTTTATATTCATGTGATATATCAACTTTTTCATCTTTTGTATTTTTTTCATTGTTAGTCAACGAATTATTTCTTACATAGTTACGAATTTTTGAATTTGCTATAATTGCAGTATTATCTTTATTTAAACTACATGGACCATTTATACAAGATGATTGACAAATATTAAGTTCAAGAAAAACATTTTCCAAGTTATCAATTTCTGCAAGAGTTTCTTTACATCTTTCAGCTCCATCTATTGCAATATATTCGTATCCATCTGCTAATTTTTTAAACGATTTTATCACACCTCTGCTTATAGGAAAGAATCTTGCCTTATTCCAAGTCACTTCATCTTTGCCTTCAAACTCTTTAAGATCTATCTTTTCTACTTCAAAAAGTTTTGATAAATCCTCAAAAGTAAGTACTCCATCAACTAAACCTGATTCTTTTAACTCTTTTTTCTTAGCGATACAAGGACCTATAAAAACAATCTTATAATCTGGATTTTCTTTTTTCAAGATTTTTGCATGTGCTATTGCAGGAGAATCAACAGGTGCCAAATATTTCAATGCGTTAGGATAGTATAAACTAATCATATTATTAACTGCAGGGCAACAAGAAGTAATAAAGTTTTTATACTTTTTTTCCTTTAATAAATTTTCATACTTGTTAACTACCATTTCGGCCCCTCTTGCTGTTTCTTCCGCATATTCAAACCCAACTCGTTTAAGTGCCTCACAAAGGCTTTCAAATCCGTTTACATTAAAACTAGATATAAAAGAAGGAGCAACACTAGCAACAACTTTATTATTCTTTAGCAATTCTTTAACATCTTCAAGTTCACTATGAACTTTTTTTGCATTCTGTGGACAAATTAAAGTACATCTTCCACAAAGAATGCATCTGTCTTCAATAATTTTGGCCTGATTTTCTTCTATTCTAATTGCTTTTACAGGGCAGTTTTTCAAGCACTTGTAACAATTCTTACATTTTGCTTCTTTAAATTCTAAATACTTTAACATATTAAAACCCTTTCTTTAAATTCTTGTAACTATTTGCTCATTGAAAACACTCTCAACATTTTCAGGATTAACATTTTGCAAAGGTTCTCCATCTACCAACATTGATACACCTTCTGAACAATGTCCCAAGCAAAAACTAGCTTTTAATTCAATTTTATCTTCAAGCTTTTTTTCCTCAATCATAGATTTTAATTTTTGAATAACATCATAAGACCCTTTTAAATGGCATGAACTTCCAACGCATACGTTTATTACCATAAATTACACTCCTTTTCCTTTTAATAGATTTAATAATACAAGTAATGAAGCAGATAAATCCTCATTCTTTACAATTACATCTTTGTTTACCTTTAATCTTATCGGTGCAAAGTTCCAAATCGCCATGACACCTGAATGAATCATCATATCACACACATCTTGTGCCGACTCTTTAGGAACTGTTATTATGCCAATATGAATATTCATTCTCCTTATTAAATCTTCCATTTTATTTATATTAAAAATTTTTTTATTATCACATTTTGCTTTATCATTATCAAAAGCCATTAAAATGTTTATGCTTTTATCAAATCCCCTATAATTCATTAAAGCCGATCCTAATTTTCCGGCACCCACAACAATTGCATCAGTTGTATTATTAATGTTAAGAAAATCTTCTAAATCATAAATAAGCTCATCAATATTAAAACCAACGCCCGGCTTACCATCACTTTTACTTACCAAAGCCAAATCCTTTCTAACTTGAATAGGATTAAGCTCTAAGTCATTTGCAAGCACTGTCGAAGAAATATTGGTAATGCCTTTTTCTTTTTTATCTTTTAGAGTTCTTAGATAACTCGGAAGTCTTCTAAGACTTGCCTCTGAAATATGAATATTTTCTTCCATAAGCACCTCCTCGATATTTTTTTATCGATTAAATCTTAACATACTGCAAAATCAATTTCAACACATTTTGAGTAAATTCGACTAAAAAATTTTGGAAGGATTGTAAATAATTTTATATGAAAATTTTTTCGAATGAAATGAATAAAATCTCTCGCATAAATTAAAGTTTTTTATACGATAGTAATAAAGATTAACACATAAAAGTTTATTTTTAGGGTATAAAAAAAGTGGAGAAAAATTCTCCACTTTTTTGAGTTCACTTTAGCAGTCTCTGCCAATAGTGTACTCATACACAGCACTTTCACCAGACCTAGGACGAAGGTACGGTGCCCGACACGGTTCACCACGATAGGGGGTAATTCCTTTTTTGCGAAGCATTCCAGGTGTCATAACCTGAATTTCTTCAAACTTCGAGAAAACCCGAGATTCAACAGATACAGAATTGTTTTCACTAAGTTTAGCCATGTCAGAAACCTCCTAAAATTTTTTGGTACGCTTATATGATAACATACTTTACATAATTTTTCAAGCTCTATTTTTCTTATTCCCCTAACAGTACAAGCGTACCCAGATTTTATGCTTGTTCAAAGCCTTACATTTTCGAAATAATTCTTGCTAATTGCACACCAGAACATGAAGCCATCATAAGTCCTGTTGTAAGTCCACCACCGTCGCCTATAGAATACAAGTTTTTAATACTTGTTTGGAATGTTTCATCTAATATTAAACCATTACTATAAAATTTAATTTCTGGACCATATAACAAATTGGCTGGATCAGCAAAACCCTCAACAAATTTATCCATCGCCTTAATAAACTCCAATATGTCAGTCATTGTTCTATATCCTAATGCATATGTAATATCTCCTGCTACTGCAGTTTTTAAAGTTGGAACAACTTTATTACGTTTTAATTCTTCATCCCATGTTCTCTTTCCTCTAAATATATCTCCGAGTCTTTGAACTACAATATTTCCAGCACCAATTTCGTTTAAATTTTTAGCAACATTCATACCATAATCAATAGGTTTATTAAATGGATAGTTAAAATTGTGTGACACAAGAATTGCAAGATTTGTATTTGTACTTTTCTTCTCTTTATATGAATGACCATTTACTAGCGTTAGATTATCATCATACACTTCTGTTGCAACAAATCCACTAGGATTTTGACAAAACGTTCTAACTTTGTCTTTAAAAGGTCCCGGTCTACCAATCACCTTTCCCTCATACATATATTTGTTTATATCTTTCATTATTTCATCAGGTAATTCATATCTAATGCCAATATCTACTGGACCTGTTTTTTGCTCTATTCCATGTGATTCACACATCTTTGTAAGCCAAGCTGCACCTTTTCTTCCAACACCTAACACTACCTTGTCTGCGAAAATCTTCTCTGCAACATATTCGTCATCAAACGCATGTGCAGAAGGTTTTACTTCAACGCCTTTTATCTCATTATTTTCAATAATCAAGTCGTGAACTGTTGTTTCAAATTTTATTTCTATACCATGGTCTAATAAATACTTTTCAATTTTTGCATATAACTCATGTGCCTTTTCTGTTCCCAAATGCCTAATTGGAATATCAATTAAATCCAAATCTTCTTTCTTAGCCTTTGCTTGTAACTTCCTTATTTCTTCTCTATACTCCATTCCTTCAAGCTTAGGATCAGCACCAAAATCTAAATATATTTTATCTGTATAATCTAACAATTTTCTTATTTCATCAGGAGTCAAATATTTTTTTATATAACTTCCGCTATTTCCACCCAAGTAAATGTTATCATCTTTTTCATTATATAATGAAAGATGATATGACAATAACTTACCATCAGAAAAAGCTCCTGCACCTGAAAAGCCACTTGTTATATTACAAAATGGTTTGCATTTCATACATTTATTGGTCTTTTCAATTGGACACATCCTGCTTTCAACTTTCTTTCCTTGCTCAACTATTAACACTTTTTTGTTTGAATTTAGCTTTGTTAGTTCATAAGCAAGAAATACTCCACTAGGGCCAGCACCAATAATCACAATGTCATATTTATTACTCATTATACATTCCTCCTTTTCAAACACACTTTACATTTTATTAGATATACTACTAATTTGCAAGTAAAAATGCCATGAACGTGGTTGTGATTTATTAGATTTTAAAAAGATTTTTTTCCTTTCGGTCGAAAACTCTCGAGGTACGAAAGAATGAAAATCGAAGATTTTTATCTTTCTTGTATATGCATGATAGAAATATGTGTTACTAGATTAACGTTTTAAAGGCAGAAAAAATATTTTCCGCCTTAATAAATTATTATTATTCAAATTAGTTTCACTTCAATGCTAGCCAATATTTATGTTGTCAGTTCTTTTATCATTGTTTCTGCAAATATTGCATATCCTTTAGTAGGATCTGACAAATACACATGAGTTATAGCTCCAATTAATCTTCCATCTTGTAATATAGGACTACCACTCATTCCTTGTATTATTCCACCCGTTTTTTCCAAAAGCTTCTCATCTGTAATTTTAATTATCATACCTTTAGATGAAACATTTGGATTATCTGCTATTTTTACAATTTCTATTTCGTATTCTTTGGGAATATTATCATCATCAACTGTACATACAACAATCGCCTTACCAAGTTTTATTTCATTTTTTGATGCTACCAACACTTCTTTCCTTCCCCTAAAATGTTCACTATCTCCTGAAAACACGCCATATATTCCGTTAACATTATTCTTTTTTATTGTTCCAATCTCCTTCTTCTCATTCAATAATCCCTTTATTTCACCAGGTTCGTTTTTGGTGCCTTTTGTTACCTCCATTACTGACGCAATATTTAATGTTCCTGTATCTACATCAATTAATTCTTTCAAATCGTAATCAGAAATGCCATGTCCCAAAGCACCATATGCATTATTATTTTCATCATAAAATGTTAATGTTCCAACTCCCATTGCACCATCTCTAACCCATAAGCCTAATCTTTTCATTCCGTCATCAAAACATTTTATTGGAGCCATTGTTTCTACTAGTGTATTGCCATCTTTTTCGTATTCAACAACAACCTCATTTTCTTCAGACATATTAACAACTTCTACTAATTCTTTAATTGTTTCTACAGGAATATTGTTAATCTTCATTATTTTATCTCCTCGCCCAATATTACTACTTAAATATGGTTCATACCAATTTCCATCTATGCCTTGAACTGGTGATTCGCCTATTACTAACACTCCTTTTGAATACAATCTTATTCCTATTGTATCGCCACCTATTTTAACACTTGTAGCAGGTAAAACACTAACGCTAATATCTTTCTTCATAATTCCACCAAAAGCAGATAATGTAAGCTTATTATTGCCCACACGATTGCTCTTCACTTTCGTAATTCTATTAAAAAAAGATTCTTGATCTGAAATATTTTCTCCTTTTATATTTATTCCTTTTAAATAATTTATTTCATAATTTTCATTTTGAAACAAAACAATTTCTTCGGGAATTTTATCAATATTTGTAATATATAGATATATAACTGTAAATACTACTATTAGAAAAAAAAATTTTTTTGTTTTCATTTTTAAACTCCTTTCATTTTGTTTCAAATTTAACTTGTCCAAAAATGAAATAAGTTATGATAACAAAAAAAATTTCCACATTTTCCAATGGAGAATGTGGAATATAACAATGTTATTTAATACATTATGATTTTTTCATATTTTTTCTAATTTCATTTGCATGTTTTAAAACAGCTTCAGAAATATCATTTCCAGCTAATATTCTTGCAACTTCTTTCACGGTTTGTTCTTCGTTTAAGCTATTTACCAAAGTGACTGTCCTACCGTTTTTTTCTTGTTTTTCAATAAAATAATTAAAATCTCCTGCAGCTGCAATAACTGGCAAATGAGTAACACAAATTACTTGATGTGTCTTACCTATCCTTTTCATTTTCTCTGCAACAGCTTTTCCTGCCTGTCCGCTTATTCCAGTGTCTATTTCATCAAATATCATTGTTGGCACATCATCATACTCACAAAGTACAACCTTTAAAGCAAGCATAACTCTCGAAAGTTCACCACCTGATGCAATTTTTGAGAGTGATTTCACACCTTCACCAGTATTGGTACAAATCATAATTTGAACAATGTCTAATCCATTTTCTAAAAATTCATCAGTCTCTTTGAATTCAAACTCTATATATGCTTTCTTCATTTCTAGTTCTTGAAGTTCTTTATTAACTTGTTGTTCTATCGTCTTTGAATATTTTTTTCTTATTTCTCTAATCTCAACGCCTAAACTTTTTAGGGTTTCTTCTTTTCTTAATTTTTCAACTTCCAATTTTTTTATTATTTCTTCAGAGTTTTCTAAAAAATCTAATTCTTTCAATATATTATCTAAGTATTCTAAAATTTTAGGTATTGTATTTCCATATTTTCTTTTCAACGAAAATATTAAATCTAATCTTTCTTCTATTTTTCTTTGTTCATTTTCATCAAAATCAGTTTCATCTATGTAGCTAGTTATATCATAAGAAGCATCATTTAAAGAATAGTATGAATCATTCACTGTTTGAAGTAATTTTTCATATTTTTCATCTATATGAGATATGCTTGATAATTCTTTTGCAATCGCCCCAAGATTTTCTAAAACATTGTCATGAAGATTAGTATAAGAGTCACCCAAAGCTCGTGCTATTTTTTCTGAATTTATAATTAAATTTCTTAAATTATTTAATTCATCTTCTTCATTTTCTTTTAAATTTGCATTTTCTATTTCATCCTTTTGATATCTTAACAAGTCTATTCTTCTTGCTCTTTCTGATGGTTCACCATATCCCTCTTTTATTTTTGATTTTATAGCTTTATATTCATCAAGTTGTTCTTGGTACTTCTTTTTTAATGGTAGTATTTCTCTTTCACAAAAACTATCAAGTAAATCAAGATGAGTTTTTTCGTTTAGCAATGATTGATTATCATGTTGTCCATGAATATCAATCAAGCCTTCTCCTATGTTTTTTAACTCATTTAATGTTACCATTCTTCCATCAATCTTACAGATATTTCTTCCGTTTTGATAAAATTCTCTTGTTAATATTTTTGTTTCTTCACCACTAAAAAAGCATACTTCAACTAAAGCCATGCTTTCTCCATGTTTAATTATATCTTTAGACATTCTTGAACCCGTTATTGCACTTATGGAGTCTATTATCAAACTCTTTCCAGCACCAGTTTCACCAGTAAGAATATTCAAGCCATCTTCAAAATTTATCGTTATTTCATCAATTATTCCAATGTTTTTAATATGTAGTTGTCCTAACATATTATACCTCTTTCTGAATTTTTACTTTTCCATTTACTTCCGTTATGCTAACCAAATCTTTATACTCATTCAAGATTGTTTTAATATCTTCTATATTTGAATCTACAATTATGTATTGGTTTGTAACCTCATCAACATTCACTCCACTATCTAAAAGTAAATTTTCTATATCTTGCATACATGTATCTCCACTTATTGCAGATCTGATTTCTCTATCCTGTTTACCATCAGAACTATCAAACCATTGAGGACTTTTTTCATTATCATTTAAAATTGTGTTCTCTGAGACACTATTTGAAAACTCTTTCATTTCTGCATTTAATGAATTTTTCAGACTATCACTCAAATAATTACTCACCATTATTTCATTGATATTCACATCGTAATTTAATTCGTTTAAAGAGGCATACTCCTGTTGACCTTTGTTATTTTCATCAAAAAGCATATTACTTTTAACACTTGTCTTTAACGAAACAGTGACAGCAATCACAATCACAGCTGCAGTTGAAGACCAAGTGATAACATATTTTTTCATTTTTCTCCTTCTTTGAGCTTCTATATTCTTTATCTCGTGCATCACCTTTTTGCTAAAATCTGCAGGCACTTTATAATCGCAATCCATTTTTTTCAATTCATCTAACATCTTCTTCATATGTTATCACCTCCTAATCAGTTTATTTAGACTCTGTGTATTCTAAAAAAGTTCCCTCTTCATCTAATAACTCTTTTAATTTCAGCCTAGCTCTATTTATCTGCGATTTCACTGTTCCAAGTTTTACAGATGTTATTTCAGCAATTTCTTCATATGAAAATCCTTTTATATCCCTTAAAACAATCATTACTCTCTGCTTTTCGGGTAATTTACCTATACATTTGTGTAAATTTTCTTTAAGTTCTTTTTCTTCATATAATTCAATTTGCGTTTTATCTGAACTTGGTAGTTCTCTTTCTAGTTCTCCATCTTCAACTTCAAGCTTTTCATCCAAATATATTATATTCTTTCTTTTTTTCATTTCATCTAAGCAAAGATTAACTGTAATTTTGTAAATCCATGTGTATAATGAAGAATCACCTTTAAACTTTGATAAATTCTTATACACTTTTATAAACACTTCTTGTGCTAAATCTTCTACATCATTTTGATTTTTTATCATATGATATACTATTCCAAAAACTTTGTTTTCATATTTTTTTACAATCTCTTCATATGCATCTACGTCACCTTTTTTTACTTTTTCGACTAATTCTTCATCACTCACATCTCTTCACCTCCAATACTAGCAAACCCCACTATCTTTTTTAGTATACTATATGATTTTTTATATATCAAGCCGTTAATTTCTTAAATACTTTATTTTGTGAAATATCTAAAAATATTAGAAAAATTAAATAAAATGTGATATATTATCGAGATAGAAGGTAATTAATTATGATATACGAGATGAAATTAAACAATAATGCTTTTCAAAATATAAAGAATGGCATAAAAAAATTTGAATTAAGATTATATGATGAAAGAAGGAAAGATATTAATATAGGAGATATTATAATTTTTCATAATTTAAATAATTTGGAAGATACAATTTCTGTTAAAGTTCTTGCATTATTGAGATATCCAACATTTAATGATTTCTTCAAGGATATTGATTATAAACAATGCGGTACAGCAAATAACTTAGAAGAAAAGTTAGAAAGAGTACATACATTTTATACCGTTGAACAAGAAAAAAAGTATGGTATTTTAGCAATAAAAATTGAATTATTAAAGTAAATAAAAAATATCTATTAAAAAGGTGTTTGACAAAAAAATGCGTGAAAATTTTTCACTCAAAATATATATTTTTAAATATTTTGTGACAAATGATTGATTAACCTACACGTATAACTTTGTCAAATTTACATAGCTATTGATTATCGGCATTTTTAGTGATATAATGAGCAAAATCGAGGTAGTTGAAGGTGATTTTATGAACGAAAATGAGAAAAATAATTTAGAAAGTGGAGAGATTCTTGCAGAAAATAAGCTAATCATACTTTATTTAATGCACAATGTCAGATGCACATTATCAAATCTACAAATTTTAAAGCTTCTTTATGATTTTGAAGGTTTCAATTATTATTATTTCCAACACTTACTTTCGGATTTAGTTGAAAAAAACTATATTATAAGCTATAAGCAAAATGATGAATGGTTATATGAAATATCGCCATCAGGCATTGAGGTGCTTGAACTTACTGAAAATATGTTACCTGGAATTATAAAACATAAAATAGATGTAATAACTAGAGATTTACTAAATGACGTTAAAAATGAGTTGTCTGTCACTGCAGAATATGTTCCTGAGAGCAACGATATGTATACAACAAAATGTAAGCTATCAGAGCCACAGAAGTCAGTATTTGAACTAAACATTCTTTGTACATCACAAAGTGAAGCAAAAAAAATAGCCGAAAATTGGCAATCAAACGCTAACAAATATTGTGAAGAAATTAAGAAAATGTTATTAAACTAACAAATTTAGGTATACATTCATTTTCAATCCTCATATTGAAAATTATCACAAAATCTGTATAAGAAATCCCAATAAAAGTTGATAAAAATATCTTCTTTTATTGGGATTTTGTTTTAACCTATATGATTATTTTTCCTTAAGATTTCATACGCCATTAGACTCGCTGCCACACCTGCATTTAGGCTTTCTGTTCCACCTATCATTGGAATTTTTACTTTCTCATCCGCTATACTTTTTATTTCTTCTGATACTCCATTCGATTCATTTCCAATAACGACTATTGCCTTTTTAGGGAACTCATATTCAAACAAATTAGCTTCTGTGTTAAGGTCCGTTACTATGATTTTAAATCCTTCCTCTTTAAGATTAATTAACGTTTCTCTTAAATTTGATTTTCTATATACTTTTACTCTAAAAATTGCTCCCATTGTGCTTCTAATTACTTTCATGTTATATTCATCAGCACAATTTTCCGAAAGTAACAATGTATTTATACCAGCAGAATCAAGTGTTCTAATAATTGTTCCAACATTACCAGGATCTTGAACATTATCTAATGCAAATATTTTTTCTCCATATTCTTTTGAATATTCAGGCTTTTTCACAATTGCAAGTATTCCCTGAGGCGTTTGAGTATCTGATATGTATTCAAAGACACTCTTGCTAACATATTCAACATTATCATTCTTAACCTCAAATTTTTCTTTCAACAATTCTTCACAAAGAATAATATGAGTTATTTTTAAATTAGCATCAAAAGCTTCTTTAACCATTTTTTTGCCTTCAACTATAAATTCTTTTCTTTCGTCTCTTTCTTTTTTAGTGTGCAGTGCTTTTATATGTTTTATTAATTCGTTTGTCTTGCTCGTTATCATTTTAATATTCCCCTTTTTACAGCCCCTATCCTCTTCTTTCCTTTAGTCGAAATATTTTCGGTTTTCCTCTCTATTGATTATATAACACTCTTATCATTGCTGAATTATTTACTTCATATACTACGTCTTTCATTATCAATGTTTGAGCATACTGTAATAGCAATAAGTCTTTTAATTCGCTTGCAGCTTCTCCAACAAATCCTTCTTGTACATTTTCTAACTTAGCAAAATAGAATGCACTTCCTTCTGTATCTTCAATAATTTCAGTTGTATCACCTGAATTTAGTTTTATTAAAGCATTGTACAAATCAGTATTATTTAGTTTACTCTCAAGTAATGGTGTTGTAGCATATTCAATCTCACCATTTACAAATGCATAACCAGCACCCGCAAAAGTAATTCTATATGATGCATTTTCTTTTGCTAATGCTTCAAAGTCACCACTTGCTTTAACTTCAGCTAATGTTTTTTCTACTTTTGCTAAAACATTCTCTCTTGATTTAGAATCATCTGAATCTCCAGATTCGTTTTCTAAAGTATCTCCTGAAACATCTCCAGATACATCAGCATCATATCCAAACATCATTATTCTAAATTCATATGACTTCTTATCCTCCGTGTAGCTATCTACAAAGTCATTGTAATATTCTTCTGGTAGCTCATAATAATTGGCAAAATTATTTGATAACTCATTTTCTTTATATTCGTCCCTAGCATATCTTAAATAATCAGATTCTGAAATTCCGTATTTCTCGTATGTTGAGGCTTTTCCTGCGTAATCATTCTTATATGTTTCCTCATCTTCACTAGAAACTCTTATGCCTTTTTTATTAGCAGCACCAACATACACTTTTGATTGTACGAATTCATCTACCATAGTAGTAAGTTCGTCTTCAGTAAGTTCTTTTGAAATATCGCCATCTGCCTCGTTTTTTATATATTTATACGTTTCGAAATCGTCAATTGTATATTCCACACCATCTACTGTTAATACTATATCCTTGCTTGCCTTAGGGACATCACTAGACATTGCAAAAACAGCAATAATTAACGCTACCACAACTACAGCTATAACTCCAATTATTATATTTTTCTTATTCATATTCTCTAAATCATCCTTTCAAAATATTTAGTATTTTCACAACTTCTTCAACTATATCACTATCTTTTTTACTTTGCAACTTTAAAGTTATATATGGTTTAACTCCAGAAGAGAAAAATATTCTATTTTTATATATGTCAATAAGAATTTGTACTTTGCCTTCTTTAATTGTTTCTGGATCATCAAATTCAAATATCACATTATCTCCTTTTTGTGTAACATTTAAAATCTTCAAGTTTCGTGCCAAAATCTTAATTCTAGCAACGTCCAACAAGTTCATTACCTCTTTTGGAATGTCACCATACCTATCGATAAGTTCATCAATAATTTCAGATATTTGCTCTTCTTTATCCATGTTCGCAATATCTTGATAAACTTCTATTTTTTGATTTATATTTTCAATGTATGATGTTGGAATATATGCTGTAATTTTCAAATCAATTTGAGTATCAACTTCAGGTAAAACTGTTTCTCCTCTTATTTCTCTTACTGCCTCATCCAGTAATTTGCAATACATTTCATATCCAACAGCTTCCATATGACCATGTTGCTCAGGTCCTAATATATTTCCAGCACCTCTTATTTCCAAATCTCTTAGTGCAATTTTAAATCCAGAGCCAAATTCTGTAAACTCTTTTATAGCTTTCAATCTCTTTTCAGATGCCTCGGCAAGTAGTTTATTTTTTCTATATGTTATATATGCATAAGCGGTCTTATCACTTCTACCAACACGTCCTCTTATTTGATAAAGTTGTGCAAGCCCTAATCTATCTGCATCTTCTATTATTATTGTGTTAGCATTAGGAATATCTATTCCTGTTTCTAAAATTGTTGTACAAATCAAAACATCAATTTTTTTCTCAATAAAGTCAGCCATTATATTTTCAAGTTCTGTACCTGTCATTTTTCCATGTGCTACTGCAACTCTAGCTTCAGGAACCATATTAGAAATCTCACTTGCTTTTCTTTCTATGCCCTCTACCCTATTAAATAAGTAAAACACCTGTCCTTTACGCTCTAGCTCTTTTATAATAGCTTCCTTTATAACCTCTTCATCATACTCTAAGACATATGTCTGAACAGGCTTTCTGTTGTGTGGAGGCTCGTATATTACACTCATATCTCTTATTCCAACAATAGACATATGCATTGTTCTAGGAATTGGTGTAGCAGTCATTGTCAACACATCTACATTTTCCTTCAACTTTTTTATCTTTTCCTTATGTGCCACTCCAAATCTATGCTCTTCATCAATTATTAAAAGTCCCAAATCCTTAAATCCTATATCTTTTTGAATTATCCTATGTGTTCCTATTATTATGTCCAATTCACCATTTTTTAGTTGCTTTAATATCTCATTTTTTTCTTTAGTAGACTTGAAACGATTTAAGACATTAACTTTCACAGGATAATTTTTCATTCTGTCTCTAAAAGCTTCGTATTGTTGTTGTGCCAATATTGTTGTTGGAACTAAATAAGCAACTTGCTTTCCATCCATTACTGCTTTAAAAGCAGCTCGTATAGCAACCTCTGTTTTTCCATATCCAACGTCTCCACAAAGCAATCTATCCATAGGTCTTGGGCTCTCCATATCTTTCTTTACTTCTTCTATACATCTTAATTGATCGTCTGTTTCTTGATATGGAAACGCATCCTCGAAGTCTTTTTGCCAAACTGTATCTTTTGAAAAACTGTATCCAACTGCTTGCCTTCTTTTTGCGTAAAGTTCTATTAATCCCTTGGCTATATCTTTTAATCCCGCTTTTACCTTTGCCTTAGTGTTAGCAAACTCTTTACTTCCTAATCTGTTTAATTTTGGGGCATTTTCTCCAGCACCCATGTATTTTCTTATGCTATCTAATTGAGAAGTTGGAATATACAAAGTGTCCTCATCTTTATATTTTAGCTTTATATAATCTCTTTTTATACCATCTACAGTAAGTGTATGAATTCCTATATATTGACCTATTCCATGAGTTGCATGTACTATGTAGTCACCAACATTAAGATCCGCAAATACTACCTTTTTTCCTTCTTTAAAAATTGATGGTTTATAACTTCTTTTACTTTCTTTTATGGTTGATATTTCTCCAGCAGCTATAACCAAATTTATATCAATATATTCTATTCCTTCAGAAAGACTTCCTGGTATTACAACTATTTGCTTAGTAGTTAAAAAAGCATCCTCCAATTTTTCTAGAAAGATTGATGGAACATTGTGCTCAAGTAACATTGTCGCTATTCCACGTGCTTTTGAAATTGTGCCACCAAGTATTAATACTATTTTTCCATTATCATGTGCTTCTTGTATTTCCTGTACAAATATATCCATTGAACCACGAAAAAAGTTAACCTCCCTACAGTTAAAACTGTATCCGTTTCTTTTTGCATGCGTATTTAAATCAACTCGTTCAAGATTGATAATATTTTTCTTTTCAAGCATATACTGAACATCTAAATATGAATACATAGACTTGGTATAACTTGGTATTATTTTATTTTTATCTAAAAATGATTCTATAAACTCTTTGTTATCAGTTGAAATTGCTTGGCATTTTGAGACTATTCTTGTTGGTTCGTCCACGAATACTAATGCATCTTTGGATATATAGTCAAGTAATGATGATGTGTCTTCGAAGAAAAACTCAAAATATTTGTCTATCTTTGAAAGATAATTTCCATTTTTTATAATTTCCACATCTGAAGTAGCACTAGGATACTTTTCAAGTATCTTATTTCCAATCTTCTCAAGATTTTCATTATTTACTAAAAATTCTTCTGCTGGTAATACATTTACTTCTTTTATAGGTTCAATTGTTCTTTGTGATTCAACATCAAATACTCTTATAGAATCAATTTCATCTCCCCAGAATTCAATACGAATAGGATTTTCTGTTGTAAGTGGAAAAACATCTACAATTCCACCTCTAACACAGAAATTTCCTCTTCCTTCTACCATATCTGTTCTTTCATATCCAAGCGACACAAGTTTATTTGTCAGTTCTTCTAACAACAAAGTCATTCCAACTTCGAGCTGTAAAACATTAGAAAATAATTTGTTTTTGCTAATCGTTCTTTGCATTAATGCTTCAATAGTTGTTAAGATAATACAAGAATCATTGTTATATAACTTTTTATATATGCTAAGTCTATCCATTGTAGCATCTTTATTCATGGTATCAATATCGTAATAAACAACTTCTTTTTTAGGAAATACGAAAATGTTTTCATCTGAGAAAAATTTCATATCTTCTTTTATCTTTTTTAACTCCAATTCATTATATGTGACAATAACAACTGGTTTATCTGTATAAAATCTTGTAGAATATATAAAATGAACCTTTCCACTATCCGACAAGCCAGAAAGTGTTATGGGAAAGTTTCCCTTGTTCACATCATTTATATAATCATTAAACTTCTTCATCTTTGGTAATACTTTAGCTAAAGCTTCCATTTAAAGACTCCTTTTCACTTAGACATTCGTAAAGGAATTTTACCATAAAATACCTAAAAAATCAATTTTCAGT